>NZ_VHIJ01000071.1:4549-32137 GCF_006680095.1 Pseudarthrobacter sp. B4EP4b
GGAGCACCTCCGACGCCGATCCCGGCCACGGAAACACCGTTCACCTTCAGCGGGACGCCGCCGGCGAGGAAGAGGGTGCCGGGGAGGTCCGCAATGCTCGGGCCGTTGCCGTTGATCCGTTTGGCCAGCTCGCTGGTGGGGGTGCCAAACGCTGCGGCGGTGTAGGCCTTCTGCTTCGCGGCTTCAATGGTGTGCTCCGCGGCGTTGTCGCCCCGCAGGAGCGCCTGCACCGTGCCGAAGCGGTCCACCAGCGCCACGGTGACGAACGGCAGCTTGTCCGCCTGGCACTTCGCGAGCGCCGCGGACACAGCCTTTGCGGATGCGCCGACGGAAATACGGTTCTGCTGGACCACGTTCTCCGGCACAGGCTGGACGTCGGCAGCAGGAACGGCTGCTGGAGCAGCACCCGGGCCGGCATTTGCTGTGACCGTCGCAACGGCGGTGAGCGCAAGTGCGCCGGCGGCTGCGGCGGCGAATACTTTCGATGACTTCTTCATGGTGTTTTCCTTATGGTCAAAGCCCAGCCACGGTTCAGCGCCGGGGTACAGTCCCATCCTTTCGCGGGCACGTGAGCAGGGCATCGGGCCTTTGGCTGCGGCCTCCTGCTCCGAAAGGCCAGCCGTATCAGCCAAAAGGCTGAGAGACGGGCAAGGGCGGGGGGCAATAGCATGGGAGGTAGCTGTCCCCCATTCGAACCGGAAATTTCCATGCCTCCCCGAGCCACCGCATCCCACGCCGCGCCCGCACCGGACCCCGGCGCCAACGGGGGTACAGGCGGGGCTGCCGCATCCAACAGCACACCGGAGGGACTCCCGCGCCTGGGCAGGATCGATACCGCCGTACACCTAGGCTTCGGCGTCCTGATGGTGGCGTCGCTGGTCCGCTACGTGATGCGCCACAGCCCGGCAGACAACATCCTGGTCCTGGGCCTGGCCGCCGGAGCCTGCCTGTTGTATCTCGCCGTCGCCATCCAGGCGCAGCGCGCCAGGCCCGGTGCACCCTGGATGGTTGCCCTGGTGGGCGTCTGGGCCGTCCTGGTCATCGCCGCTCCCAGCTTTGCCTGGTGCTCGTTCGCGCTCTTCTTCCTCTGCCGGATCGCCTTCAACGGAGCAGCCGCCTACATCGCAGCAGGGGTTACGGCAGCTGCCACCGCCGCCGGCCTGTTCAAGCTGAGCGACGGAACAGACCTGGCAATGCTCCTGGGGCCGCTGGCCGTAGGCGTGATGCTGACCCTGGTTTATGACCGGATCCAGCACGACGCCGAGGAGCAGCGCCGCCTGCACGCGGAAGTATCGCTCGCACAGGGACAGCTTGCGGCCAGCGAGCGCCGGGCGGGCACCATTGCCGAACGGGAACGGGTGTCCCGGGAAATCCACGACACCGTGACCCAGGGCCTGGCGAGCAGCCTCCTCCTGCTGGAAGCGGCCGGGAGGGCATGGCCGGCTGATGCCGCCAGGGCAGACCTTGGCCAGGCCACAGCGCTGTTGAGGGGCAATCTCTCCGAGACCCGCAACCTGGTCCACGAACTCGCCTCCCCCGGGTTGGACGCCTCGCCGTTGCCGGACGCCCTGCTTGTCGCGGCCAGGCAGTATGTCCCGGCGGCCCGGCTCCTGGTCACCGGCGAACCCCGTAACGTGCCGGCCGACGTCCGGCACGCACTCCTGCGGGTAGTCCAGAGCGCGGCCTCGAACATCAAGCTGCACGCTGCCGCCTCCACTGCCACCGTAACCCTCGGCTTCCTTCCGGACGCCGTCACCTTGGATGTGTACGACGACGGCACCGGCTTTGATCCGGCGGCGGCAGCACCGCCGTCGGGCGCCGGAGGGTATGGCCTCCGTGCCATGCGGCAACGGGTGGAACAGCTGGGCGGCGCCTTCTCCGTGGAAAGTGCGCCCGGTGAAGGGACCATCATCGCAGCCCAACTGCCCGCTGCGGCCGAGCCGGAGATCCCGGGAGAGGCACCGTGAACGCCATTACCGTGCTGCTGGTGGACGACCATCTCGTGGTGCGAAGCGGGCTGCGGGCCCTGCTTGGCACCCAGGCGGATATCGACGTCGTGGCCGAAGCAGCGTCCGGAGAGGACGCCCTGGACCTGCTCGGGCAGCAGCCGGTGTCCGTGGTGGTGATGGACCTCGCCATGGGTCCGGGGATGGACGGAATCGAAGCTATCCGCAAAATCCGGGAGGGCAACAAGAGGCAGGCCATCCTGGTGTTCACCACGTACGACTCCGATGCAGACATTGTCCGGGCAGTGGACGCCGGTGCCATGGGATACCTGCTGAAGGATGCCGCACCCGAAGAGATCTTTGCGGCCATCCGGGGCGCCGTCCAGGGCAAGAGTGTGATGAGCGCGCCCGTGGCGTCGCGGCTTTTCCAGCAGCTGCGCAACCCCGACGAGATCCTGACGCCGCGCGAGGCCGAACTGCTCAGCCTCCTGACAGAGGGCCTCAGCAACCGTGAACTCGGTCAACGCCTCTTCATCTCCGAGGCGACCGTCAAGACCCACCTTGCGCACATTTATGCCAAGCTCGGGGTGGACACCAGGGCCGCTGCGATTGCCACCGCGATCCGCCGTGAGGGCATGCGCTGACGACACTTAAAATCCCGTTACCCTTGCAAGGTTGGCGCCAGCCCCGTACGTTGGGGACTGCGGGGGACGTTCTCCGCGCACTTCGGGCCGGTGGCCCGGGGGAGAATCAGAGTCACACGAAGGAATGCAGCCATGGCAACAGGCACAGTTAAATGGTTCAACGCCGAAAAGGGTTTTGGCTTCATTGCCCCCGATGACGGGTCCGCTGACGTTTTCGCCCACTACTCAGCAATCGCCAGCAGCGGATACCGCTCACTCGATGAGAACCAGAAGGTTGAATTCGATGTGACCCAGGGTCCCAAGGGCCCGCAGGCAGAGAACATCCGCCCGCTCTAAGGCTTCGGCTTTCCTCCTGCACCAGCAGGAGGAACCCGCCAGGCAGCGGCCTCCCCAACACATGTTGGGGAGGCCGCTGTTTTTGTTGGCTTCTCCCCCGTTCAACGCTCTCTCACTTAACGCGGGCTTCCCACCGACGCTCTATCACCTAATGCGGACTTCCGGCCGACGCTCTATCACTTAACGCGGGCTTCCCGCCGTCGCTCTCTCACTTAACGCGGACTTCCTACGGACGCTCTATCGCTTCGCGGGGGGGCCGACGGCGGTGCTGCCGCGGTCATCGTGGCGGAGGTCACGTCCGGGACTCGGGAGTGATAGAGGGTTCCTCAAAAACGCGCATCAAGTGATCGAGCGTTCCCCCAAAATCCAACGTCAAGTGAGAGAGCGTTCCCCGGCCCCTGTAGCGTTCGCAGATTTGGGATAATGGGACGATGACGGGACAGCACCCGGACAATGTTCCAGGCAACGATGCAGGGAAGGACCCCTGGGAGGAGTTCGACCAGCTCCCGCCTGCCAGCCCGGACCTCGTCCCGGGCCATCCCGGCGGGGAACCATTGGGCTTCGGCTTCCGAACCGGGGTCCGCAGCGCCCGCGTCGCGGTCGGGTTTGCCGTCTACACGCTGGTCCTCGGAACCATCCTCGCGCTCGCCGGGTGCATCGTGTTTATAGCCGAGGAACAATGGCTGCTCGTAGCCCTGATGCTCATCATCGAGGCCGTCTTCATTTTCGCGTTCACCCGGCTCGTCGCCCAGGCCCGCACGCGTTCCCCCCGCCCCAAGCCACCGCGTAAGAGGTATCCCGGAAAACCGGCTTGACCTTGACGCAGCGTCAACCCCTACGCTCAGAGCATGGACGCATCCGGAACAGCAGCAGGCATTGACTGGTCCATCCAGGATGTTGCCCGGATGGCCGGCACCACCAGCCGGACGCTGCGCCACTACGACGACATCGGGCTCCTAAAGCCCAGCCGCGTGGGCAGCAACGGATACCGCTACTACAACGCCGCGGCACTGCTGCAGCTGCAGCGGATCCTCCTGCTCCGGGAACTCGGGCTGGGCCTGCCGGCCATAGCCGATGTCTTCCACCACGAGATGGATGCCGTCAAAGCGCTAAGCCGCCACCTGGACTGGCTCCGGCAGGAGCAGGAACGGCTGGCTCGGCAGGTCCTGTCTGTCCAGCAAACGATTGAAACAGTGAAAGGAGGAGGCGAACTCATGGCCGAAAAAATGTTTGACGGCTTCGACCACACTCAATACAAGGACGAGGTGGAGGAGCGCTGGGGCAAGGACGCGTATGCCAAGGGCGACGCCTGGTGGCGTGGCATGGGAACCGCTGAGAAACAGGAGTGGAAGGCGCGGGCCGAAAAGCTGGGCCGTGACTGGACGGCCGCCGCGGAATCGGGCATCGCCGCGGACAGCCCCGAGGCGCAGGACCTGGCCCGGCGCCACGTTCAGTGGCTGACCTCCATCCCCGGCACTCCTGCCTCCGAGCAGGGCGGAGACGTCAAGGGCTATGTAGTGGGGCTGGGCGAAATGTACGTTGCCGATCCACGTTTCGCCGCCAATTACGGTGGCGAGACGGGCGCCGGCTTCGTGCGGGACGCGCTGCGGGTCTACGCCGACAGGAATCTCTAGCAGCCAGCACGACGGCGGAGGCTGGCTTGGCAGGGCAGGACACGGCCCAGCGGCAATCAGCCCAGCCTCTTCCGCACGGCGACCGCGGCGGCGGCGAGCACAGCGGCGGTTCCAATCCGCCGCTGTGCCGTCCGCCGTCGGCCGTGCCATCCGCCGCCCACGGAAGGCTTGCGGACCGCCTGCGACGCCTGGCTGAGGTTTCCGGAGGTCAACGGCGCGGACCGCCGCCGCGACAGCTGGCGCGTGTCCACCTGGCGGGCGGTGGCCGCTTCGACCGCACCAGGCGCCAGCTTGTGCTGCAGCACCAGGAGCCGGCCGGCCAGGCCTCCCGCCACGACCTCCCTGCGCGGGTGTTCCACGAGCCTCACCACGGCTTTTGCAACCCGCTCGGAGGTGTAGACCGGAGGCATGGCCATCGGGCGGCGCCCGGTGTAGTTGGCAGCATTCTGGTAGAAGGGTGTGTCAATGGTGGCGGGGAGGACCGTGCACACGTCCACCCCGGACACGCCTTCACGGGCCAGTTCGGAGCGCAGGCTGATACTCAACGCCCGGACCGCCGCTTTGGACATGGAGTAGGCGGCTGAGTAGGGCAACGGAATTTCCGCAACGACTGACGCGACGTTGATCAAGACACCGGACCCTTGGGCGCGCATTCGGGGCAGAGCCGCCCGCGCCCCATTGACGTAACCGGAGATGTTGACGTCAAGCACCCGCTGGAAGTCCTTCGGCGGAATCTCGGTCAGCAGTCCGAATGCACCCACCGCGGCATTGTTGACCCACACATCCAGGCGCCCGAACTCTTGTTCTGCCCGCGCCGCCAACTCCTCCATCCCGCCCACGTCCGTTACGTCGGTGGGGACGGCGATGGCTTTTGCGCCGCGTCTCCTGCAGGCCCGGGCCACGTCTTCCAGGGATTCCGCTCCCCGGGCGGCCAGGACCAACCGGGCTCCCCTGGCGGCGAAGCGAAGGGCCGTGGCGCGTCCGATCCCGCTGGAGGCGCCGGTGATCACCACAACTGGATTCTTGACACGCATTCGGCATCCCCTTCTGTCCGCGGACGGCCCTGCCATAAAACTAAGCAGGCTTAGTGTTTGATGCTACCGACCACGACGTGGCAGGACAACGGCCACTGGACCGCCGGGGCAGGGGTATCTAGTGAAAGGCGGATTTTCCGGTGACAGCCCTGCCCACAATGAGCGAGTTGATTTCGTAGCTGCCCTCGTAGGTGTAGAGGATTTCGGCGTCACCGAAGAGCTTGCCCATCTCATAGTCGCTGCTGATGCCGTTACCGCCCAGCAGCGAACGGCCCATGGCCACCGAGGCCCGTGCCAGCCTGGTGACCGTGGCTTTGGCCATGGCAGCCTGGACCATCTCCAGCTTTCCCTCCTGCTGGACGCGCGCCAGCTGCGCCATCAAGGCCAACGAGGCAGACGCGTTACCCAACATATCGGCGAGCTGCTGCTGGACCAGTTGGAAGCTGGCCAATTCCTTGCCGAACTGGCGCCGGTTCAGGGTATAGGCCCGCGCGATATCGAAGGCCGCCAGCTGTATTCCCGCACCCTGCCAGCCGACCCAGGCGCGGGAGTCCCGCAGGAGTTCTTTCGTCCGGGAGAAGCTCGTGGCCCCAGGCAGCAGGTTTTCCGCCGGAACCCGCACCTCATCCAGCACAATGTCAGCGTTCTGCATGATCCGCAGGCCGATTTTGTGGGAGATCTTGGTGGCCGTGTAGCCTGGCCTGCCCGTCTCCACGATGAAGCCCTTAATCTCGCCATCCGCCGCGTCACGCGCCCACACCAGCGCGAAGTCGGCAATGGTGGCGGCCCCGATCCACCGCTTGGCACCGCTGAGGACCCACTCGCCGCCGTCCAGCCTGGCCGAGGTTTCCAGCCCGCCGGCAATGTCCGAGCCGTGGTCCGGCTCTGTCAGGGCAAAGGCGCCCAACTTTTTGAACGTTTTCAGGCCGGGCAGCCACCGGGCCTTCTGTTCGTCAGAGCCCAGCTCGCTGATCATCCCGAGGATGAGTTCATTATGGATGCCGGCGAGCGCTGACAGGGATACGTCCGCGCGGGCCAGTTCGACGTACATCAGTCCCTTGAACAGCGCGGAGCTGCCGTTCAGCTGGAGGGCTCCGAGGCCATGTTTTCCCATGTCAGCCAGCAGCCCAAACGGAAACTCTTCACGATTCCAATACTCGATGGAGGGCTCCCGGACCGAGGATTGGAGGAACTCGCGGATGCCGAAATACCTGTCCCGTTCACGAGGCGCGAGGAGGTCGACAATGTACATCAGGTCGGCATCCGGAAAGGGTGGCACTCCGTTGTGTCCCGTGGCCTGCACTGGCATTGGTCCCCCTGCTCTGCCGCACCGCTACCAACCGTTGGATGTCCTAGTATATTGCACACACCCCGCAACAGGTGAGGTGCATCACATCCGCGAAAGGCTGGCCGGCTATGGGCGCTCCGCTTCCCCGAGACCCCATCGCTGATGCCCGCCGGAACTGGGAAGATCACGGCTGGGCGGACGAGGCGGCGCCCATGGCAGCCGTCACCGCCATCATGCGGACCCAGCAGATCCTGCTCGCCAGAATCGAATTCGTGCTGAAGCCTTTTGGACTGACGTTCGCACGCTACGAGCTGCTCGCCCTGCTGAGCTTCGCCAGGAACGGGTCCCTGCCGATGAAGAAGGCCAGCACGCTCCTCCAGGTCCACCCCACGTCCATCACCAATGCTGTTGACCGGCTGCAGGATGCCGGGCTGGTGCGCCGTTCGCCGCATCCGACGGACGGCCGCACCACACTGGTTGAGCTCACCGCCGAGGGCCGCACCGCGGCGAAACGTTCGACGGCGGCACTCAACGCCGAGGTCTTCGGCGCCTCCGGCTTCGGGCCGGAGGATATCGATCAGCTGATCCGGATACTCGGGGACTTCCGCCGGAACGCCGGCGACTTCATCGGCCCCTGAACGGCCCCGGATGTCCTGAACCGGCCGGTGTGCTGAACCGGCCGGATGTCCTCAACTGGCCGGTGTGCTGGACCGGCCGGTGTCCGGAGCTGCAGAAAACTGGGTCAGCGTGGCGTTTTGGCGCGCTTGATCCGCCGGGCAACCAGCAGCACCACGGTAACGCCCACAGCGGCATACACGGCGTAGTTCAGGAAACGGGAGTATTCCTCGATCACCCGGTACTGGGTGCCCAGCAGGTACCCGAGCCCCAGCAGCAACCCGTTCCACAGCCCGCTGCCGGCGACTGTGTAGATGGTGAACTTTCCCAGCGGCATGGCTGCAGCTCCGGCCGGAAGGGAAATGAGGCTTCGCACGCCGGGAAGCAGCCTCCCGAAAAAGATGGACGAGCGTCCATGCCGGCGGAACCAGCCGGCCGCGTGTTCAAAGTCCTCCCGGTCCACCAAGGGAAGCTTGGATAACCCGCGGATGGACCGCTCCAGTCCGAGCTTGGCCCCGAGCCAGTACAGGAACAGGGCGCCAAGATAGGCACCGAGGGTGCTGGTTACAAATACGAGGACCAGGCTCAGGGAGCCCTGCCTGGCCAGGTAGCCGGCCAGCGGCAGGATCACTTCGCTGGGGATGGGCGGCACCACTGTTTCAGCGAGGGTGAAGAGCCCCACGCCCCATTCCCCGAGCTGCTCGATCCCCCGGGCAGCCAAGCCCACCAGCCCGGTCAGGTTATCGGCCGAGCCGCCCGCGTCCGCTGCTGTCCCCCACATAGAACGCCCCCTGTCCGCGTCGCCGCCATACCCGTTTCCCGGTCCTGTCTACCTTACGCACCTGTGTAAAAGCTGGGCCCGGTGCCGCGGCCGCGGCCAGCGTCATTGCCGCCCACCGCTCCCCGGCCACAGTCCGGTCTGGGCCAGCGATCAGGCAGGCTTGGCCCGGACGTGCATCCGCTCTCCCTGCGTGCCGAAGAGGCTCAGGAACTCCACCGGGTTGCCGTCCGCACGGCCGAACCAGTGCGGGACCCTGGTATCGAATTCCGCGGCCTCTCCCACATGGAGCACCAGGTCCTGGCCACCCAGGACCATCCGCAGCTTTCCGTTGAGCACATACAGCCACTCGTAGCCTTCGTGCACTTGAGGGTTGGGTTCCTCCAACCGTCCGGCGGGCAGGATGTGTTTATAGGCCTGGATGCCGCCAGGCTTTTTGGTCAGCGGAATGATGGTCATTCCCCGTACCTGGAGGGGCCGCAGGTGCACCCGGGGATCTCCTGTGGCCGGAGCTCCAACCAATTCATCCAGCGGAACGTGGTACGCCTTGGCCAGCGGCAGCAGCAACTCGAGGTTGGGCCGGCGCTGGCCGGCCTCCAGCCTGGATAATGTGCTCACGGATATGCCAGTGGTTTCGGCCAACGCTGTGAGAGTGATGCCGGCGGCCTGCCGAAGCGCCCGCAATCTGGGCCCCACCGCGGCCAGGACATCGTCAATCTGTTGATCCATACCGCCATCTTGCCATTGCGGCAAAACACTTTGCCAGTACCGACGGAGTGGAACACCATGGGAACTATGACAAACCACAATTCATCAATCTCTGACGTCTTGATCATCGGCGGCGGCGCGGCCGGCCTCAGCGCGGCACAAATGCTCGGCCGGTCGCGCCGCTCCGTGGTGGTACTGGACAGCGGCGAACCCCGCAATGCCCCTGCCCAGGGGGTCCACGGGTTCCTGTCCCGTGATGGCGTCAGCCCAGGGGAACTCCTGGAGACCGGCCGGGCCGAAGCAAGGCAGTACGGCGTCCGGACGATCCATGGCGAGGCTGTGGCAGCGGCCGGAAGTGTTGCCGAAGGCTTTGCCGTCACCGCTGCAGACGGCCGCGTCCTGCGGGCGAGGCGGCTCCTGATCACCACCGGGCTGGTGGACGAGCTGCCCGGGATCCCCGGACTCCGCGAGCGCTGGGGCAGGGACGTGCTGCACTGCCCCTTCTGCCATGGCTGGGAGGTCCGCGACCAGGGAATCGGCGTCCTTGGACTTGGTCCCTGGTCTGTGCATCAGGCCTTGCTGTTCCGGCAGTGGAGCGCCAACATCACGCTGTTCCTGAACGAACTTGTGCTGCCCTCCGCCGAGGAACTGGAGCAGCTGGCCGCCCGTGGCATCAAAGTGTTTGCCGGTGCCGTCGAATCGCTCCGGGTGGAACAGGACCGGTTGCGCGGCGTTGCCTTGGCAGGCGGGCCGGAAGTAGCCGTGGATGCCGTGGTGGCAGGAGCCCAGGTCCGGGCCCGGCTCGACGCCTTCGCCGGCCTCGGCCTGAAGCCGGAACCGCATCCGATGGGCATCGGGGATTTCCTGCCGACGGATGCCGACGGAGCCACCGCCGTCCCGGGCGTATGGGCGGCAGGCAACGTGACGGACATGCGCGCGCAGGTCATGGCATCAGCAGCGGCGGGCGCCTGGGCCGCCGTCGTCATTAACAACCACCTGATGGCGGAGGAGATGGCAGCAGATCTGTCCGCCTACCGGCAGTCGTTGATGCTTAACGATGCCGGAATTCGGGCTGGCGTTTCTCAGTGAACGCCGCCATGCCTTCCTTCTGGTCCTCCGTGGCGAAGAGCGAATGGAAGAGCCGGCGCTCGAAAACCACTCCCTGGGTAAGGCCGGTTTCGAAGGCCGCGTTGACGGCTTCCTTCGCCACCATCGCCACGGGTTTGGACTTGGACGCGATCACTTCCGCAGCCTTGATGGCCTCGTCTATTACATCCTCGGCTGGAACCACGCGGGACACCAGGCCGCACCTGTCGGCTTCCTCCGCACCGATGAACCTGCCGGTGAGGATCAGGTCCATCGCTTTGGCCTTGCCTACTGCCCGGGTGAGCCGCTGTGACCCGCCCATGCCGGGCAGCACGCCCAGGTTGATTTCGGGCTGGCCGAACTTGGCATTGTCCCCGGCGATGATGAGGTCGCACATCATGGCCAGCTCGCAGCCGCCGCCCAGCGCGAACCCGGAGACCGCAGCGATAGTGGGAATGCGCAGCCGGGTGAAGTCCTCCCAACCCCGGAACCAGTCCGCGGCATACATGTCCATGTAGCCTTGGGCAGCCATTTCCTTGATATCGGCGCCGGCGGCGAAAGCCTTGCTGGAGCCGGTGATCACCACCGCTCCTACCGCGGGATCGGAGTCCATGGTGCGGACGGCCTGCACGAGCTCGTCCATGGTGGCCTTGTTGAGGGCATTCAACGCCTGTGGCCGGTTGAGCGTCACCAGCCCCACCCGGCCGCGCTGCTCCACCAGGATGTTCGTGTATTCCGTCATTCAGGGCTCCCGTCGTCCTGCGCCGCACTGTTTGTTGCGATCGTTGATGCCGTTCCTGGGGCGCCGCCGGCAACATTTGCGGTCTGGTTCTTGTGTCCCGCTCCATCGGGACCATCCGATCTGTCCCGGATGTCCGTGATGATTCCGGAGAAGTCCCTGCCGGCGCCGCCTTCCGCGGCAAACGTATCGTAGATTTCCGCGGCGAGCGGACCCACCCGGGCCGCCACCCCGGTACTTTGCAGTGCATTTACGGCAAGCTTGAGGTCCTTGGCCATCAGGGCTCCGGCAAAACCGGGCTGGTAATCGCGGTTGGCCGGGCTGGTGGGGACCGGCCCCGGCACGGGGCAGTTGGTGGTCAATGCCCAGCACTGACCGGACGCTGCCGATGCCACATCAAACAGTGCCTGGTGGCTCAGGCCCAGCTTCTCCCCCAGCACAAAGGCTTCGCTCACGGCAATCATGGAGGCACCCAGGATCAGGTTGTTGCAGATCTTGGCAGCCTGCCCCGCGCCATGGGCACCACAGTGCACCACCCGCCTGCCCATCACTTCCAGCAGCGGACGCACTGCCTCGAAGTCCTCAGGATCTCCGCCCACCATAAACGTCAGCGTCCCGGCCTCGGCACCCACCACCCCGCCGGAAACCGGCGCATCCACCGAGCGGTGGCCGGCGTCGATGGCCAGCCGGGCCGCTTCCCGCGCTTCGTCCACATTGATCGTGGAGCAGTCCAGGAACATGGTTCCGGGGGCAGCAGCAGCCAGCAGGCCGGGTCCGCCGTCGCTTCCCTGGTAGGCGTCCAGCACGTTGCGGCCGCTGGGGAACATGGTCAGGACCACAGCAGCACCCGAGGCTGCGTGAGCGGCGCTGGCAGCAACAGGAACCCCGTTGGCCCGGGCAGTGTCAAGCGCCGCAGGCACCACGTCGAAGCCGGCCACGGTGTAGCCGGCTTTGACCAGGTTTACCGCCATGGGCCCGCCCATGTGGCCAAGGCCCAGGAACGCGATGGTGTAGTCCTCAGGCATGGCCGCTCTCCTTCACGTCGTCTCCTTCAATCCAAGATCCAGCTCCCTGCTGCCCAATGGTTCAAAAAAGCGCGCCACCTGTTCCGGCAGCACCTCAGCGAGAGTTGACGGGTTCCAGTGCGGTGTCCGGTCCTTGTCCACCACCTGCGCCCGGATCCCCTCGCGGAAATCGGGCGCTGCCAGGAAGCGCAGTCCCACCCGGTACTCCTGGGCCAGGGCTTCATCCAGGGTCATGCCCTTGACCCGCCGCAGCGACGCCAGTGTGACTTTCACGGACGTGGGCGACTTCGCCTCGATGGTGTCGGCGGCCTGGGCGGCTTCCCCGTTTCCTTCGCCGTCGAAGGTCCGGAGCCTGCGGACGATCTCGCCGGCGTCGTCCGAGGCGTAGCAACTGTCAATCCAGTTGCGGTGCTGCTCCAGGGTGGAGGGCGGTGGGGCTTCGCTGCAGCGCCCGACGGCGGCTTCCGCAGTTTCGTTTTCCAACGCCAGCACCAGCTCCTCGAGCCTGGCGGACGGGACGTAGTGGTCTGCGAGGCCGAGGTACAAGGCATCGGCCGCACTCAAGTGCGCGCCGGTCAGCGCCGCGTGGGTTCCCGCCTCCCCGGGTGCGCGGGACAACAAAAGCGTCCCGCCGACGTCGGGCGCAAAACCAATGGTGGTTTCCGGCATGCCCATCCGCGTGCGTTCCGTCACCACCCGCACAGAGCCGTGGGCTGAGATTCCCACTCCCCCGCCCAGTACCAGCCCGTCCATCAGGGCGACGTAGGGCTTGGGATAGCGGGCGATCAGCGAATTCACCCTGTACTCCGTTTGCCAGAAGTCCGCGGTCTGCCCACCGCCGGCAAGCATGTCCTCATAAATGGCCACAATGTCGCCACCTGCACACAAGCCCCGTTCCCCGGCCCCGCGCACCACAACCGTGGAAATTCTGTCATCGTCCGCCCATGCGGCGAGCTGCTCCAGAAGCGCCCCCACCATCCCGGCGGTCAGGGCGTTGACTGCGCGGGGCCGGTTGAGGGTGACCACCCCCAGCTGCCCGCGGCGCTCAAACAGCACCTCTGCATTGTTGTCCGTACCGGTTTGCGTGCTGTCCGCCATCAACTTCCTTCCGGCATCACGAAGCTGGCCCCGTGCCGTATCCCAGACGGCCACCGCGTGGTGACCGTTTTCGTTTTGGTATAGAAACGGAAGGCGTCGGCGCCGTGCTGGTTGAGGTCCCCGAACCCCGACGCCTTCCAGCCGCCGAACGTGTAGTAGGCCAGCGGCACCGGGATGGGCACGTTGATGCCCACCATTCCCACATCCACCCTGGTGGCAAAATCCCTGGCTGCGTCCCCGTCGCGGGTGAAGATGGCCACGCCGTTTCCGTACTCATTCCGGCTGCAGAGCCGGAGCGCTTCATCGTAGTCGGCAGCGCGCACCACACTCAGGACGGGGCCGAAGATTTCCTGACGGTAAATGGCCATCTCCGGTGTCACATGGTCGAAGAGGGTGGGGCCCACCCAGAAGCCATCCTTGTAGCCTTCCACAGTGACGCCCCGGCCGTCCGCCAGCAGGGTGGCGCCCTCGTCCACGCCTGCCTGGATGCAGCCTTCGATCCGTTCCTTGGCGGAGGCGGTGACCACCGGGCCGAAATCCGTGCCGTGGTCCAGGCTGTGCCCTACCTTGAGCGACATGATCCGTTCCTGGAGCCTGGCCACCAGCTTGTCAGCTGTTTCCTGCCCCACCGGGACCGCAACGGAGACGGCCATGCAGCGCTCCCCCGCGGAGCCGTACCCGGCCCCGATGAGGGCGTCCGCGGCCTGGTCCAGGTCTGCGTCCGGCATCACCACCATGTGGTTCTTGGCACCGCCGAAGCACTGCGCCCGCTTTCCGTGGGCGGCTGCCGTGGCGTAGATGTATTGGGCGATGGGGGTGGAGCCCACAAAGCCGATGGCCCTGACAACGGGGTCTTCGAGGAGCGCGTCCACGGCTTCCTTGTCCCCGTTGACCACGTTGAACACTCCGTCCGGGACGCCCGCTTCGGAGTAGAGTTCGGCCAGCCGCAGCGGCACGGACGGGTCCCGTTCGGAGGGCTTGAGGATGAACGCGTTGCCGGCAGCCAGGGCCGGGCCGGACTTCCACAACGGGATCATGGCGGGAAAGTTGAACGGGGTGATCCCGGCCACCACGCCCAGGGGCTGCCGCAGCGAGTGGATATCTATCCCGGCTCCGGCCTCGGTGGAGAACTCGCCCTTGAGCAGGTGCGGCGCGCCGGCGGCGAACTCCACCACCTCGAGTCCGCGCAGGATGTCTCCCCGGGAGTCGGCAAGGGTCTTGCCGTGTTCGGAGGACAGCAGCCGGGCCAGCTCGTCCATGTCCCGGTTGACCAGGTCCACGAACCGGAGCAGGATCCTCCCCCGGCGCTGCGGGTTTAGGGCCGCCCATTCCTCCTGGGCCTTCGCGGCGGCAGCCACGGCATTATGCACCTCGTCCCGGCCTGCCAGCGGGACGCGCGCCTGGACTGCCCCGGTGCAGGGATCAAAGACGTCGCCGAAGCGGCCGGACATGCCCGCCACATGCTGGCCGCCAATGTAGTGGGAAAGCTCGCGCACCATGAGCAGACGCTCCTTCGCATGTGACCTGGGCCCTTTCTGGTTGCGAATATACTCGGGCTTCCAACTAAACTCCACCGGTCCCTTGCACGCCGGATGGGACCTGTGGGCGGCCACCGCAGCGTGCTTTACCGGCGGCAGCACGGCCAAGGTAAGTTAGGAACTGTGAAGATTGCTACCTGGAATGTGAATTCGCTCCGTGCCCGTGCCGACCGTGTGGAAGCCTGGCTCCAGCGCAGCGACTGCGACGTGCTGGCCATCCAGGAAACCAAGTGCAAGGACGACAACTTTCCCTGGGAGCTGTTTGAACGGATGGGCTACGAAGTGGCCCATTTCGGCGTCAACCAGTGGAATGGCGTGGCGATCGCCTCCCGCGTGGGCCTCGAAGACGTTGAGCGGACGTTCCTGGACCAGCCGTCGTTCGGTAAGGCCGGTACGGAACCCGTACAGGAGGCGCGCGCCATGGCCGCAACCTGCGCCGGCGTCCGCATCTGGAGCCTTTATGTTCCCAACGGCCGCTCCCTCGACGATGAGCACATGCCTTACAAGCTCAAGTGGCTGGAAAGCCTGAAAACTCACGCCCAGGAGCTGGTGACCCGGAACCCTGAGGCCCAGGTGGCGCTGATGGGCGACTGGAATATCGCCCCGTTCGACGAGGACGTGTGGGACATCGATCTCTTCGTCAACAACCGCTACACGCACGTCAGCCCGCCCGAGCGCGCCGCGTTCCACGCCTTCGAGTCTGCAGGTTTCACCGACGTGGTGCGGCCGTACACTCCCGGTCCGGGCGTCTACACCTACTGGGACTACACCCAACTGCGCTTCCCGAAGAAGGAAGGCATGCGGATCGACTTCATCCTGGCTTCCCCGGCCCTGGCCACACGCGTCACCGGCGCCTCGATCGACCGCGAGGAGCGCAAAGGCAAGGGCGCCTCGGACCACGCCCCCGTGCTGGTGGAACTGGCGGACTGATGACAGAATCCTGGACCCATTCAAGGAGACCGTGATGACGGGAAACCTCTACCGGGGCCAGGCCGGCCTGCCATTCTCCTCAACCCTGCGCGTCTACGAACCGCTGGATGCCTTTCCGGAGGAGCAGCGTGCCGCCATCCAGGCCGCCGGGGCCCGCTCTGCCTCCCGTGCCGCCGTCGAAAACGCCGAATTGCTGGCCTCGCTGGGACGCATCACGCGCTCCGGCGGTGATCCTTTCCCCACCGGGCGAACCGACCTGGTGCGCGTCACCACTGCCCCGGCGGGGCCGGGCGGAACGGACGACGCCGGCGACGACGAACCAGTGCTGCTGTACTGTCCCAGCCAGCTGGTTTTGCGTGCGGGCCTGGCTGCCAACGCCCTGATGGAGGGGATCCACGGTCCGCTGGCGGAACTGCTGATTCCGGAGGAGCAGCGGGACAAGCACCAGGAACGGATCGATCAGGTGAAGGCCCGTGACGGGTCCATCCGCGTGCACACCCGCGCGTCCACCTGGGGCATCCCCTTCAGCTGGTTTTCCCTGTTTATGGAACAGGACCATAAAGACGTGGTGGAGGCTGCCGGCCGGATCCTCACAGTCCGCGTGTGGGCACCCATCACCGAAGCCCTGGAGCGCGCCCGGTACGCCGTGGCCAATCTGGCCCTCGCGGCGCCGGACCTGGATATGCTCGACGACCTGGCCCAGCTCACCGAGTGGCTGGAAACGTTCCATGTGGAATCGATGGTGGAACTGGACTACGGCGCTGTGGCGGACAAGGTGTATCCGGACGATTCGCCCATGGACATCAGGCTCGGCATCGAATGCCTGGCAGAGGGCGACATGACCGGCGCGGCGGCGGCCTACCGGCGCCTGGCCTCCCGCTGGATCCCCATCCGGCAGCTGGCCCGCGCTTCCTGAACCCGCGCTTCCTCAGCCGGTCAAAAGGCAAGTTAACCGCTAGGACTGCGGCGGCGCCGTCGTCCTTCTGACGATCAGTTCATGGGGCGCGACGGCGGACCGCACTGATCCTTCGGCACCGTCCAGCTCGTCGAGGAGCATCTTGGTGGCCAGCTCGGCCTGCTCGTCGGGCCGCTGGCCAACCGTCGTGAGGCCGATGGCGTCGGCAAAATCATGGTTGTCGATGCCCACCACTGAAACTTCCTCCGGTACGCGGACGCCCAGCCGCGAGGCTTCAAAGATGACACCCATGGCCATCTCGTCCGAGGCGCAGAAAATCGCTGTTGGTTTATCCCCCGGCTTCGCCCAGAGCCGGCGGAAAGCCTCCTGCCCGCTCCGGACCGTGAAGTCCCCCCACTCGTCCCATTCGGGGCGGGTGGGGAGGCCGGCGGCGGTCATCACATCCTTGAAAGCCAGGATCCGGACGCGCGGAACATCGAAGTTCAGGTCCGTTTCGTCATCGCCGTGCAGCAGCGCGATGTTCCGGTGGCCGAGGTCGATCAGGTGCCGGACGGCTGTGGAGGCGGCAGCATAGTCGTCGATGCCGATGTAGGCGCACTCTTCCACGTGGCCGCCCACCACCACCAGCGGGATGTCGATCTTCTGGAGGTGGTCGAGTTCGTCATGGGACAGCGCCATACAGAGGACCAGCAGGGCGTCGATCTGTTTGTAGACCATGGTCTTGCTGAAGAGCCGCTCCCGGTTGCTGCCGTGGCCGCCGAGGTTGAACAGTGACAGGTTGTAGTTCCGGGCGTGGAGTTCCCGGTCCGCCCCTTCGATGGCTTTGGAGAAGAACCACCGGCTCACGAATGGGGCGAGGACGCCGATGGTCCTGGTCCGTCCCGTGGCCAGGCCGGACGCGGAGCTGGAGGCAACGTACCCCAGGTTCCCGGCTACCTCGAGGATTTTTTCGCGAGTAGCGGGTGACACCCGTGGCAGGCCGCGGACTGCCCGGGAAACCGTGGCGGTTGAAACTCCCGCCGCCGCGGCCACGTCCTCGATACTGACACCGCTGTGGCCGCCCCGTTGGGACCTTTCACTTGTGCGAGCCACGGTGCCCCCTCAATACTTCCTGCAGGCCTCCGCCATGCTTGGTGCGATGCCCCCAGGCCATAGTATTTGCGGCCCGCGAGTGTATCGCAGTGTTACTTTTCGGCCCGATGCCCGATAGCGGCGGGTCAAGCGCGTACCCTACCTCCGGTCCGGAAGCTTCCGCCGCAGCCGTATCATCCCGTAGATCGCCAGGAGAGAGGCCAGCAATCCCAGTGCCCAGCCCAGCGCGGGCTGTGCCGTCACTTCCATCCAGACCGTGACAACGAGCAGCACCACCGCCCAGAAACCGAGGAATCCGATAATGATGTCGAAGTCTTCGCCGGACCTCATCCGGCGGCGGGCACTTCCCGCCCCCGTGGACGGGGGGCGGGAAGGGCTGTTCGTCACTTGACCGCACCTGCCGTAAGGCCGGCAACGATCTTGCGCTGGAAGACCAGAACCAGGATCACCAAGGGGATGGTGACGATGGTGCCGGCGGCCATGATGGCCGTGTAGGGGATCTGGTTCGGCTGCGCGCCGGCAAAGTTGGCAATGGCCACCGTTACCGGCTGGGTTGCGTCGCTGGACAGCTGGCTGGCGATCAGGAACTCATTCCACGAGGAGATGAATGCCAGAATTGCCGTGGTGAAGATCGCCGGGGCTGCCAACGGCATGATCACCTTCCGGAACGCCTGGCCCTGCGTGCAGCCGTCCACCCGGGCCGACTCCTCAAGTTCCCACGGCATTTCGCGGAAGAAGGAGGTCATGGTGTAAACGGTCAGCGGCAGCACAAAGGAGATGTTCGGGATGATGAGTGCCTGGTACGTGCCCATCCAGCCAATGTTGGTGAAGAGCTGGAAGAGCGGGGTGATGAGGGCAACACCCGGGAACATGGAGGCACCCAGAATGAAGCCCAGCACCAGGTACTTGAACCGGAAGTTCAGGCGTGCCAGGGCGTAGGCGGCGAACACGCCGATCAGCAGTGAGATGGCCGTGACCACCAGCCCGATGAAGATGCTGTTCAGCAGTGCCTGACCAAACCTGTTGCCGAACGAGGTGTCGAAGGCGGTCTTGAAGTTGTCGAGCGTGACATGGGTGGGAAGGATGGAGGTATCGTACGTGAAGCCAACTTCACGGAAGGCCGTCACCACCATCCAGTAAGCGGGTGCCAGGCACCAGATCAGGATGACGGCGGCGCTGATGTAGGTCCGCGCCTGCGCCCACTTTTCCCTGTTCTGTGCAGTCTTCCGCCCTTTGTCCTGGCGTGCCCGCAGGGCTGAATCTGCTGTTGCCGTGGTCATTTCTTACCCTTTCCTGTCGCTCCGCTTTGCTCGACTACGTTCGCCCCAAGGAATCGGACGAAAATGAAGGCGACGAGGAAGATGATGATAAAGGTAATCGTGGACAGGGCGGCGGCTGAATTGAAGCCTTGCCTGATCTGGTTGATCACCAGGATGGACAGGGTGGTGGTGTTGTTGGCGCCGCCGGTAAGGATGTACGGCAGGTCGAACATACGCAGCGCATCCAGGGTGCGGAACAGGATGGCCACCATCAGTGCCGGCTTGACGAGTGGAAGGGTAACCATCCTGAACCGTTGCCAGGCGCTTGCGCCGTCCACTTTGGCCGCCTCATAGACTTCTGCCGGAATCATCTGCAGCCCGGCGAGGATCAGCAGCGCCATAAACGGCGTGGTCTTCCAGACGTCAGCGATGATCACCGCCCACTTAGCCGGCCACTCGCTGCCGGTCCACAAAATCGAGGTGTTGAACAGCTTGTTCGCGATTCCCTCGAACGCGAAGATAAAGAACCAAAGCTTGGCCGTCACAGCCGTGGGGATGGCCCACGGGACCAGGACGGCTGCCCGGACCAGGCCACGGCCCCGGAACGTGCGCGCCATGATCATTGCCATCCAGAAGCCGAGAACTGTCTCCAGGGCCACCGTCACCACCGTGAAGAAGAACGTGGTGGCAGTGGCAGACCAGAACTGGCCGCCAAGGGTTCCTGGGGGGCAGGCAACGGTGCCGCCGCCGGGGGCGGAGCACTGCTGCGCCAGCCAGTTCACGTAGTTCTGGATGCCCGCGGGGCCGCCTGCCGTAAACAGGCCGGTGGCCGGGTCCAGCCCGGCGTCCTTTTGGAAGGACATCACGATGGCACTGATGATCGGGTAAACGATCACAATGCCGAGCGCGATGATGGTGGGAGCAAGCAGCCACGAGGCCCAGCGGCCCTGGCTCGCAATCCGGTTGTCCTCCCCCACACCCTTGGGTGCGTGGTGGACCGGGGTACCACCCGACGCCGGTGACTTGACCGGCGTCGGGTTTAGTTCGGTTGCCATGGCAGAACTACGATCCCGCACCGGCGGATTCGATGGACTTCTGCATGTCAGAAAGTGCGGTTTCCACTGTCTTTTCTCCCTTGATGGCGGAGTATGCGTTCTCCTGGATCGCCTTCGTTACCGCAGGGTAGAAGGGCGTTACGGGACGCGGTACGGCGTTCTCGATGGACGTCTTCAGAACCGGCAGGTAAGGCAGTTTGGCCACCAGTTCCGGGTCTTCGTACAGCGAACCAAGGACCGGGGCAAGTGAACCCTGGGTGGCGTAGAACTTCTCGGTTTCCTCCGACGTCATGAACTTCAGGAAGTCCAGCGATGTTGCCTTGTTCTTGGAGTAGACACTGACGGCCAGGTTGTGACCGCCGAGCGAGGAAGCACCGGGGCCGTCCTCTCCGGGAAGTGCAGCCAGGCCGAGCTTGTCCTTCACCTGCGAGGAACCTTCAGTGGTGACGAGGTTGTAGACATAAGGCCAGTTGCGCAGGAACAGGAGTTTTCCACTCTGGAAGGCCTGGCGGCTGTCCTCCTCTTTGTAGGTGATGGCTTCCTTCGGGATGTTGCCGTCCGTGTAAGCCTTGGCCAGGTTCTCCAGGCCCTTCTTGGCGTCTGCGGTGTTCAGGCTCGGCTTTCCGTCCTTGTCCAGGACTGACCCGCCGAAGGAGTTGATCGCCTCGGAAGCGTTGACAGTGAGGCCTTCGTACTTGCTGAACTGGCCTGCGTAGCAACCGATGTTGTTGGCCTTGGCGATGGAGCACATGCTCATCATCTCGTCCCAGGTCTTGGGCGGTGTCGGGACGAGGTCCTTGCGGTAGTACAGGATGCCGCCGTCCGAAGTCTGCGGGGCCGCATACAAGGTTCCCTTGTAGGTGCCGCTCTCGACCGTAGGCTTGAGCATCTTCGCGGTGTCGATGGCCATCTTGTCCTTGAGCGGCTGCAGCCAACCCTTGGCGGCGAACTCTGCTGTCCAGACGACGTCCACATCCACAACGTCGTATCCGGCGTCCTTCGCCTGGAAGTGCTGCACCAGGTCATCGTGCTGCTGGTCGGCCTGGTCCGTCTGCTCCTTGAAGGTCACCTTTTCATTCGGGTGTTCAGCGTTCCACTTTTCAATCAGGGGGCGCACAACGTTGCTGTTGTCCTTGCCCTGAACGTACGTAATGGGACCCCGGCCGTCCAGGTTGGCTTCGGCATCACTGCCGCCGCCGCCTCCAGTCGCGCCGCCACCGCCTCCGCCACAAGCGGACAAGGTGAGGGCCAGGATGCCGGCAGTAGCCGCCGGAAGTAGGAATCTACGGGTTTTCATTAGCTTGAAGCTCCTCGCTGAGTGACAAGTAAGTACACGTTGCGCTTGCTAGGTGAGGTTGATGTGGTGACGCTCACACTAGTAAGGTTGCTCCGGGTAATGCAAGCGTTTACATCAAAAAGTTATCTGAGAGGAACCAAATGTCCAACCCAGACGTTCCTGCTGATCGGCCGGCCCGCAGCGAATGGTGGACGGACGCTGTGGTCTACCAGATTTATCCGCGGTCCTTTGCCGACGGCAATGGCGACGGCATGGGCGATCTTCGCGGTGTCACTGATCGTCTGCCCTATCTTCAGCAGCTTGGAGTAGACGCCCTCTGGCTCTCACCCTTCTACAAATCACCCCAGGCGGACGCCGGATATGATGTTGCGGACTACCGCCAGGTGGACCCGCTGTTCGGCTCGCTCGAGGACTTCGACGCCATGTTGCACGACGCTCACCAGCGCGGCCTGAAAGTCATTGTTGACCTGGTTCCCAACCACACCTCCGACGAGCACGTGTGGTTCCAGGAAGCGCTGGCCACGGCACCTGGCTCCCCCGAACGCGGCCGGTACATCTTCCGTCAGGGCAAGGACGAGGTACCGGGCTCCGGAGACGGCGACAGGGCGCCCAACAACTGGAAATCGATCTTCGGCGGGCCGGCCTGGAGCAGGATTACCGAGGCGGACGGGTCTCCAGGCGAGTGGTACCTCCATCTCTTCGACACCAAGCAGCCGGACCTGAACTGGGAGAACACGGAGGTGCAGGAGGAGATGCGCTCGGTGCTCCGCTTCTGGCTGGACCGCGGCGCGGACGGATTCCGGGTGGACGTTGCCCATGGCCTGGTCAAGGAGCCCGGGCTGCCCGACTGGGAGGGCGTGGCAGCCATGGTTGAGGGAACTCCGGAAGTGCGGAGGGAACCTTCCCCTCCCGGCGACGCCCCGGGGGCCCATCCCGATGCGGTGGAACCGCACCGTGCCGTCTCCCCGGTTTATCCACCCTCACCGTTTTTTGACCAGGACGGTGTTCATGACATCTACCGCGACTGGAACCGGGTCCTGGCGGAGTACGACGGCGACCGCATGATGGTTGCCGAAGCTTGGGTGGAGCCGGCCGAACGTCTGGCCCGCTACACCCGGCCAGACGAAATGCAGCAGGCCTTCAACTTCGACTTCCTGCTGGCCGGCTGGGACGCCGAGCGGATGGCGGTGGCCATTGAGGCGTCGTTGGAAGCAGCCGCGTCGGTGGGAGCCCCGTGTACTTGGGTGCTAAGCAACCATGACACTGTCCGCCATCCAACCCGGTTCGGGCTCAAGGACCCCACAACGTTTCCGAAGGGCATCGCCTCGGAGGATGAGCAGCCCGACTCCGCTTTGGGGCTGGCCCGTGCACGCGCAGCCACTTTGATCTCCCTGGCCCTGCCGGGTTCCGCCTACCTTTACCAGGGGGAGGAGCTGGGGCTTCCCGAGCACACCACCCTGCCGGCCGAGGCACGGCAGGATCCCACATTCCACAGGACCCGGGGTGCGGAGATCGGGCGTGACGGCTGCCGGGTCCCCCTGCCATGGACGCAGGACGCGCCAGGTTACGGTTTCGCGGTAAGCGGGAACACAGGTGCAGCTCCCTGGCTTCCCCAGCCGGAAAGCTTTGGAAGCCTCGCCGCAGACCAGCAGGACGGAGTGGAGGGCTCCACCCTGGAGCTCTACCGCGCTGTCCTTGCTTTCCGGTCCGCCCGGAAACTCGGCAGGGGCTCGCTCGCATGGGCTGAGGTCCACGCACCCGAGAGCGGAGTCCTGGCCTTCCACAACGGGGAGGTGCTGGTCCTGGGCAACTTCGGTTTCGCCTCGGCGCCGGTGCCCGAGGGGTATTCCGTGGTGCTTTCGAGCGCTCCTGAGCCCTCTTCAGACTGGAGCGGGCTGGACGAGGTGCCGGTGGACTGCACCGTCTACCTCACGAGGGACTAGGACCAGCCTGGTCAGCGGACGCGCTCTGCCCTGCTGAAGCGCGTCCGCGCCCCGGCTCCAATGTGGATCAGCACCGGAATCCGTTTCCCCACCACTGCCTCCAGTGCGGCCACCAGGGCGTACACCTCGTCGGCGAGCAGGTGCGGCGCCACTCCCTGTCGCGGGAGCAGGCGGACCTTGAGCGCCGGGCTGCCCTTGACGTTATAGGTGGTCACAGTGGCGCCGGCCAGGTCCGGACGGTTCGCGAGTGCGTGCTTCAGGGCTTGCTCCGCCACTCCCCCGCCGATCCGCACATCGCCGGGGACGTCACCGGGATCGTATTCCAGGGCCAGGAGGTTGGCCCGGCCTTTTCCTTGCTGGGCCACCCAGGCCACCATGAGCGCGATCAGGACCAGCAGGGCCAGGGCCACGAGGACCCACAACCAGCTTTGGGGCCGGCCCGGGAACCGTGTGGCGTTGAATGCCTGGTTGATGCCGGCCCAGACGCCCGCGGACCAGGAATGCCACCAGGAAGCAACGGCCGGGACGGAAGCCAGCAGTACCAACAGGACGCCGATGGCCAGCATCTTCAGGCCCAGGATGGCGATCAGGATCCGGTTGAGCAGGGTGGGTGTGCTGTTCATGCGCCGATGACTCCGGATTGGGCCACGTTGACATGCACCTCTGGGGACGGGCTCAGTGCCATGGCAGCGAGTTCGCTTCCAACCGCTGCGAGCACGGCATCCGGATCCACTGGCACTCCCGACGTGGGCCGGACATTGACCACCACCTGGCGCTGCGAGACAACTACCATCACCTGTTCGGGGGTGACATTCGCGGCAAGCCTGGCCCGCCGTGCCAGCGAGGAGGCCACCACTTCGTCGTCCACCACCACGGCAGGACCATCCGCTTTCCGGCCGCCGGCCAGGAGGTGCCGGGCACGGCGCCCGGGCAGGATCCCGTTGAGGAAAAAGACGAGGCCGAACATGGCCAGCACCGCTCCGATGGCTCCCAGCAGCAGCGGCGGGATCCCGGCGGGCAGCGCCACCAGGCGCTCGGCGGCCACTTGCGGCTCGATCAGCCACGCCGGCTGGCCGATCGCGTGCACGCCGGCCTCAAGGAGCCCATAGGCGGCGAAAACAATAACCAGGACTGCCGCGGCGGTGGCAACCACAGCACGCGATGAATGTGTTTCGCGGCGCAGGATCCTGCCCATGTCCGGCGACTGGTCTTCCTGGTTCCGCGTCATCGGACCCTGCCCCCTTCGCTGATCCTTGCTCCGCTGATCCGGATGTCGACGCGGCTCAGCCGCGCTCCGCTGAGCTCAGTTACAGTTGCCAGGATGCGTGCCTTCGCCTGGACAGCACGGCCCCTGATAGAGCCGCCGGCAGCGTCAACCCGCGAGGGATCGGCGGCCACCGCTTTCAAGGGCGGGATGCTGATAGGTGTGACGAGGGACAGCGCCAGCATGCCGTCGTCGTCCGCCCAGTCCGCACGGACGTCCTCCGCCTCCACTCCCAGGTACTGGGCGGCGGCGGCTTTTGCAAGGCTGGTCAGCGCCTGGGTGCTGATGCGGTTGTGGCCGCTGAACTCCTGCGCCCGGACCAGCGGGGCGGCGGAGCTCATGAGGACGAGCGCCGGCCGGTGATGGCGTCCAGGACGCCGCGGAGGTCCAATTTTCCTTCCGCCGCGCGGCCCAGAAGTGCCCCGATGGCCATAAAGAGCAGGGATACAAGGAAGCCCCACAAACCGAACTGCAGGGACATAAAGGCGACAAAGGCGCCGATGGCAACGCCGGCGACGGTGAGGCTCACAGCAGTGCCTCCCGTTCGGCAGGGCCGGAAAGGCTGGGTTTGACCGGCGGCGGGACATAGACATCGGTGATTTCGACGTTCACCTCGATCACCTGCAGCCCCACCAGTTCCTCGACGGCCCGGTAGACCGCCGCTCGGACCTCGTTGGCCAGGGAATGCAGTGGCGTCCCGTAGCTTGCCACGAGGCTGATGTCCACGGCCACCTGCGTTTCGCCCACTTCGGCGTGGACCCCGGCGGCATGGTCTGAACTTCCGACGGCGTCGCGGATGGCTCCCAGGGCACGTGACGGTCCGGAGCCCAGCGAGTAAACGCCGGGGACGGCGCGGGCGGCAATTCCTGCCACCTTGGCTACTGCGGTTTCGGAGATTACGGTGCGGCCAAGGCCGGGCACGGGAACCGGAGCCGGCACTGCGTGGCTGCCCTGGCTGGGTTGTGGGTTCTGGTATTCCATCAGGCACTCCCCCTTCTGTTGATCCCAACCCTATCCCCTGGCTGCTTCGATGTGCTGGATACCCTGCCGCCAGTGTTAAAGGACCCAGGCGGGGACGCCCCCAAGGACATCCCCGCCTGAGCGGTGCCGCCGGTTTCAGCGGCTGCGCGGCAGGTGCCGCAGTCTATTTGTAGAGGCCTTCGCCGCCAACCTTGACGTTGGTGGGCAGGTAGCCGAAGGGGCCCAGGCCGTTCTGGCCGAAGCTGCGGTCAACCTGGGTCACGCCGTTCTTGAAATTGATCTTGACGGTCGGGGACAGCGAGCCGCCGCGCACCCCGTTGACGTTGTCGATGAAGGACTGCACCAGGCCGCCCGGCTGCACGTAGTGCGAGTAGGCCTGGAACTGGCGGCCGTTTTGCTGGCCGGAGATGGTCCCGCTCGGGTTGTTTGCCGGCAGGTTCAGGTCGGTCGGGGAACCGAGGGCCAGGCCGCTGTTGTTGACCGGCTGGAAGTCGGAACGGACGCCGTCGCCCACGAAGCCGTAGACGCCGTCGGGGCCGCGCATGCCTGCGGCGTAGGTGAACTGGTGGCTGATCGTGTACAGGTAGTACTTGTTCTTGCCGTTTTCGTTCTGGATGTAGATCTGCGGGCGCTCAGTCTGGTCGTTCACGCAGTTGGCGGAGAGGATGGGCGGCAGGAAGGACCACTTGGTCAGGTCCTTGTTGTCCGCCACGGCCAGGCCCACATTGGCGGTCTGGTAGTGCGCGCCGCTGTTCTGGACGTCGTTGACGTTTTCGGCCTGCGGGTCGCCCGGCTGGTAACCCAGGTCCTCGCCCTTGCACTGGTATTCGCCACGGTTGCCGGCGGTGTTGCCCTCAAAGACCATAAAGGTCTTGCCCGGGTGGGCGGGATCGGCAAACGTGTACGGGTCGCGGAAGGCAAAGCCCGGGTTCTGGGCCTTGGTCTGGTACATCGTTCCGTCCGGTTCCAGCAGCTTGGTGTGCTCGAAGCCGTCGAAGGTGACGCCGTTCTGGTCGGCGTGGATGTTGCCCAGGGCCTTGGCGATGGCCGCATCGTTAGCGATCCCGCCGCCGCCTGCGTTGCGCTCCGCAATGTCATGGAACGTAGTGGCCGTGTAAAACACGTTCACGTGGTTGCCCTGCATCAGGCGGGTGGAACCGGACCACTCCGTGTTCCCGATGGATGACCCCTCGGTAAAGAGGTGTCCGCCGTAGTTCCACTTGTCCTTGGCCGGGTCCGCGTTCGTTTTGCGGAAGAAGTAGCCGATGCGGGCGTTCCAGTGGCGCTGGTCGAAGCCGTAGCCGGCGTGGCGGTCGGCCACCAGGGAGAAGACGACGTCCCAGCCCTTGTAGCTGATCTGGTTGGCGTTCTCGTCCGTCAGGGACCAGGTGTCCCAGACCCAGACATCGTCATTCATGGCCGGGAAGTCCTCGGGGATTTCCGGCATGGAAACATCGGGGCTCATGGAGTTCTGGCCGGGCGCGACGGTGGGATCGCTCTGGGCCATGATCTGCTTGGCGTCGGCGCGGGTCCACTTGGACGTGAAGTCCGACGCCGGGTCGAAGGCCTGCTGGGTGTGTTCCGTGGGGAGCGCGAAGCCGGGGGTCGGGGCCGGCAGTTGCTGGCTGGCCGGCGGATCCGCCGGCTCGTTGGCCTGTGCGGAGGGAACGGCCAGGAAGGCCGAGGCCGCTACGGCCGTCGCCAGTGCTGCGGCGGCAGGACGCCACCGCAGCAACCGGGGGGTTCGGGGGTGCTTGTGCATTTTTGCTCTTCTCGCGGAGTTGAAACTGTTCGTGGAAGACGGGCTGATGCCCTGGTCCTTCGAACTCCGGCGGCCCCAACAACACTGCAGGCGTTATGGGGGACGCCTTTGTATCGAGGGGAACGGGGTTGGGTAGTCCCCGTAGAAGTGGCCCAGGAGCGTTGTGCTTTCCTGGCCGGCCTCCACGCTAGGCAGCTTTCCTGATGCATTTCAAAACGTGTTTCCTGCCCGGAATCTGTGTCCGCTGCTCGACTGCGCAAGCGCTTACATTACCCAAGGCGCGCGCGTGCCACAACGGTTTGGCGGGAGTCAAATGTTTCAAAGGTCAGTCAAATTTTTCTGTGCGGCGTTTGCTGCGGCATGACCGGGCCCGCCGGGAATGTGGCCAATCGCACCTGGACAGGCGCGATGTACTTCACTCAACACCCGCATCCGGACAATTCCACCGCGTACGCCACGGTGTTTTGTCCGGAACCGGGTGCATCGTCGCGGGCCCCGGCAGGGAGGCGGCGCTGGCCCCAGGCAGGATATGGGTGGCGCAGGACGGAGGCAGGGCAGGACGGGGGCAGCGTAGGCCGGGGGCAGGATATGGGCAGGCAGGACGCGGGGCAGCGCAGGAC
>NZ_VHIJ01000072.1:0-22618 GCF_006680095.1 Pseudarthrobacter sp. B4EP4b
GGCTCCAGCCGTCCCTGCGCCGGCAAATCCAGCACCCGCGAACCCCGCACCCGCCAAGCCGGCACCCGCGAACCCGGCGCCGGCGGATCCTGCCCCCGCACCCGCGCTGCCGGTGGCACCCGTCCCGCCGCCCGTCGTCGTGCCGTCAGTTCCAGGCGGTGCCGTCAATGACCCTGCAGGGGCCAAAAGCTACGCCTCGGGGCGGCTGGGCGCGTACGGCTGGGGCCAGGACCAGTTCCTGTGCCTCGCCCAGCTCTGGACCAAGGAATCGAACTGGCTGACCACAGCCACCAACCCCTACTCTGGTGCTTATGGAATAGCCCAGGCGCTGCCGCCCGGAAAATACTCCAGCGCCGGCAGCGACTGGCTCACCAGTTACCGCACCCAGGTCGATTGGGGCCTGGGCTACATCCGCGGCCGCTACGGCTCTCCGTGCGGGGCCTGGAATCATTCGGTGGCCAACAACTGGTACTGACCGGCGCGCTAGGCTTTTCCCATGCCTGACTTCGAACGGTTCCGGATCCTGCTCGAGGAGGAGCGGGCGCGGAAAGTGGCGCTGCTTCCGGCCCTCCGCGCAGACATCGTTTCGGCCAACTCCGCCCGCCAGAATTCCAACGTGGACGACGAACATGATCCCGAAGGCTCCACCATCGCCTTCGAACTCTCCCAGGCGTCGGCGCTTCTCAAGCAGAGCAGCGCCGGACTGGACGAGGTTGACGCCGCCCTGGCCAGGATCGCCGACGGCACCTACGGGACCTGCGCCGTCTGTGGCGAAGCCATCGCCGAAGGAAGGCTGGAGGCGCGCCCCTGGACGCCGTTCTGCATCAGGCACGCGTCGGCAGGCCGCACCCGATGAGTGCGGGGGATCTGGTGGCTGCTGCTGCCGGGTTTGTTGACCGCACCCTGCAGAATGAGGGTGCCTGGTACCGGGCGGACGACGTCGAGGGCAGGCTGGGCGGGGAGCTCGCCTCATACGGGTCTTCCGTCGGCGCCGTCCGCGGAACCGTCCGGGATGCGCTGCGCAAGTACAAGGACCTCGACCACGACGCCGTGGTGCAGCTGGCGTCCGCGCTGTGGGGCCAGCCAGGGCCCGGCTCCCGCGCAGTCTATGAACGCAGGCTCGCCGCAGTGGTGCTGCTGCAAACCAAAGCGGCGCTGCTGCGCCATTCCGACCTGACCCGGATCGAGGGCTTTATTCGGTCCGCCGGAACAAGGGAACTGGTTGACCCGCTGCTCGCGGACGTGGTGGCCCCCTTCCTGGCGCGGCTCAACGGCCGTGACCGCCAGCGGGCCGCCGTTGTCCTGGCCCGGTGGCGGACAGGCCCGGATCCGCAGTTGCGCCACGCGGCAGCATTCCTCGAGCAACAGTCCGCACCCCAAGCCCCACCACAAGGAGACACCCGTGAACGATCCCTATGACCTGGAACGCTTTGTTGCCGCACAAAACAGCGGTGGAACCTACGACCAGGCGCTCGCCGAACTGCAGGTGGGCAACAAGTCCGGACACTGGATGTGGTTCGTTTTTCCCCAGCTGGCGGGGCTGGGGCACAGCGACACAGCCCGCCGGTACGCCATCAGCTCCCTTGAGGAGGCCCGGGACTACCTTGACCACCCGGTATTGGGCCCGCGGCTGCTCGAATGCGCCCAGGTGCTCAGCACCCATAAAGACCGCGCTGCCGAGGAGATTCTTGGCAGCGTGGACGCCCGGAAACTGCGCTCATCCATGACGCTGTTCCTCCGCGCAGCTCCCGGGGAAACCGTCTTCAAAACCGTCCTCGCGCAGTTCTTCGACGGCCAGCCGGACCCCGCAACTGACGATCTCCTCGCCGGCCTTAACGAAGGCTAGCGCGACGGCGATGCCCCACCCGTCCTGCACGGGGCACCGCCGTCGTCCCTGCTGTGTGGGGCGCTACGGCGTGGGGCTGCCGCCGTTGACGTTCAACGTTTCCCCCAGCACGAAACTGGATTCAGGGGAGGCCAGGAAAACGTAGGCAGGTGCGAGTTCGGCGGGCTGGCCGGCCCGGCCGAGGGGAGTGGACTGGCCGAACTCCGGCAGTTCCTCCTTGGGCTGGCCGCTGCTGACCTGCAGCGGCGTCCAGATGGGCCCGGGTGCCACCGCATTGACGCGGATGCCCTTGGGCGCGAGCTGCTGCGCCAGGCCCTTGGTGAAGTTGTTGATGCTCGCCTTGGTGGTGGCGTAGTCCAGCAGCGTGGGGGACGGGTTGTACGCCTGGATGGACGTGGTGTTGATGATGGTGGACCCGGCCGGCATGTGCGGAACCGCGGCCTTGGTCACCCGGAACATCGCATAGACGTTAGTTTTCTGGGTGTGGTCGAACTGTTCGTCCGTGATCTGGGCGATGTCCTCCTGCGCCACCTGTTTTCCGGCGTTGTTGACCAGGATGTCCACGCCGCCCAGAACGGCCACGGCTGTATCCACCAGCTCCTGGCAGGCGGCGGGGTCCTTCAGGTCACCGGGCACCTTGACGGCCTTGCGTCCCGCGGCTTCGATGATGCCGGCAATGCGGGCTGCGTCCTCTTCTTCCTCCGGCAGGTAGGAAAGCACAACGTCGGCCCCCTCGCGGGCAAAAGCAATGGCCGTGGCCGCGCCGATCCCGGAATCTGCTCCCGTGACGATCGCCTTCCGGCCCTCCAGCCGTCCAGTGCCGCGGTAGGTGTCCTCGCCCAGATCCGCTTTCGGCGCTAGGTCCGCGTCCAGGCCGGGCTCGGGCTGGTGCTGCTCCGGCGGCGAGATCTTTTCGTAGGCGGTAACGGGATTGCGGAAGGTGTACTGGTCAGTCATGGTGGTCCTCCTGGTGCTAAGGCGACACTAAAAGCTAAGTATGCTTACCGTTCCAGCCTAGGCAATGATGTGCGCCGCTGCCAACCCGCTTTCGCCCTCAACTCCGGTCCCGGCGGACTTCCACCAGGCGGACATCCTCGAGGGCGCCGGCGTCCACCACGGCGGTCATGTAGGTGCAGGCGGGCTGGCGGCGCCGGTCGGTAGGGGAGCCCGGGTTGATCAGCCGCAGCCCGCCTTCGGTGGTGGTGTCCCAAGGGATGTGGCTGTGCCCGAAAACCAGTACGTCGGCATCAGGGAACAGCGCACCGCACCGCGCTTCCCGGCCTTTCGCCGGCCCCGTCTCGTGCACCATGGCAAACCGGACGCCGTCCAGCGTGACTGCGGCCGTTTCGGGCAGCCGCGACCGCAGGTCGGGGCCGTCGTTGTTTCCGTAGACCCCCACCAGGGAGCGGCTTCGCTGCTCAAGTTCGTCGAGCAGATCCGCCGTCACCCAGTCGCCGGCGTGGAAGACCACATCGGCGCTTTCGACGGCGGCCCATACCTGCGCAGGGAGCGCGCGGGCACGCTTGGGCACATGGGTATCGGCGAGCAGGAGGAGGTTCAGCGGCATACCGAAATCCTGCCACGTCCACTTTGCGCCGGCCCTTTCCGCTCCCCGTCCGGAGTCGTAATCTGGGGCTGGAGGTGATTGCCATGGAGGCAACCCAGGGCGACCGGATCATTGTGCACGGCAGGACGGTAGGGTCCACGGACCGGCACGGAGTGATTCTCGAGGTCCGCGGCCAAGGCGGAACGCCGCCCTACCTGGTCCGTTTTGATGACGGACACGAAACCATCATGTATCCCGGCGGTGATTTCGCCGTCGAGCGCGGCAACGGTCACTAGTACCGGCAGGGTGGGTGCGCCCGTCCCCGGGCACCTGTCAGACTGGACCGATGGATCATTCTTTGGCGTCCGCCGCGTCCTCCACCCCGCCTGTCCGCACCGGTCCCCGCGATCCCGGTGACGCCTGGGTCGAGGGCAGCCGCGGCCGCTTCTGGGGCAGGTTTGGTGCCGCCGGCGTCCTCGCCTACGATCCCGCCAAGGGTGTTCTCCTGCAGCATCGGGCCGTCTGGAGCCACAACGGCGGAACGTGGGGCCTTCCGGGAGGAGCGCTGCACGAGGGCGAGGACGCCGTGGCGGGAGCGTTGCGCGAAGCCTGGGAGGAGGCCGCCGTGCCCGCCGGGAACGTCGAGGTGCTTTTCACCTCCGTGCTGGACCTTGACTACTGGTCCTACACCACCGTGGTGGTGCAGGTGAGGGAACCGTTCGATCCCGTCATCAGCGACCCCGAAAGCATTGAGTTGTTGTGGATACCGTTGGCTGAGGTGGACAGCAAGGAACTGCACCCCGGTTTTGCCGCTGCCTGGCCGGACCTGCGGGAACGGATTGACGCCCCGGCATAGGATTCCTCCCTGCCGGATCCCGCTCCAGTCCTGCTCAGCAGACGTGCCTGCTTAATAATCCCTGCCGTATTCCGCGTGGACCAGGATGGGCAGGTGGTCTGAGTTTCCGCGGGGCAGCGTCTCAACGCTCTCGATGTCCAGACCCAGCGACGTGGCGAAGTCGAAGTGGCCCTTGAAGACCTTGTAGCGGGTGTAGGTCCGCCGGTTGCTGAGCGAGAGCGCGTAGCCAGAGTTCTTCATATGGACGTGGAGGTTCTTGGTGAAGAACGGGTAGTTGAAGTCGCCCACCATCAGCGTCATGAGTCCCTGGCCCATGCTGAGCAGTTCGGCGTGGGCGGCGTGGATCTGCTTGCGCCGCAGGGAGTTCGAGGCCGTGAGGGGCGCTGCGTGGAAGGAGCCGATCACGAGTTCATGCTGGGTCTCGTTGTCCACCACCCTGGTGCCGATGAGCCGCTCGTGGGCCGGGGCCAGGACCCTGTCGTGAACCGACTTCTTCAGGGCGAAGGACTGGGTGTCCAGCGCCGTGAAGCGGCTGGTGCGGTAGTAGATGGCCAGCCCGAGCCGGTTTCCCTTGGTGGCGTCAGCGAGGTGCAGCGGGCCCAGGGTCTCGGGGAGGTCGCTCGCGTCCACCTCTTGGAGGCAGAGTGCATCGATGTCATGGTTCCGTGCCAGGGCGAGGAGTTCGCCGCTTGCTTTGTGCTTGCGGAGGTTGTAGCTGATAACGCGCATGGAACACCTCTTCCGAGGGTTGCTGACAGGACCGATCAAGAGTCTAGTCCGCAGACCGCCGTCAGGGTCCAACATTTCACCGAGTCCTCCAACAACCTATGCCGGTTGCCTGCCGCCGCAACGATAGAGTTAGTCCGAATTCACTGAAATCTCCGGGAAGGCCACCGTTGACCACCGATCTGCCTGAACTGGCCGAGGGAAACTACTACTACCAGTCACTGGGCGGGGGACGCTTCCGCTCCACGATCCACGCGCAGGGTGCCTGGAATGTCCACGAGCAGCATATGGCCCCCGCATCAGGCCTCATGGCGGATTCCCTGGAGCGGCACCAGCCGCGGGAGGGGTTGCGGATGGCGCGGCTCAGCTACGAAATCCTGGGGCTGATTCCCGGTGGCGGGTTCCATATCGAGACCACCACGCTCCGCCCGGGAAAAACCATCGAACTGCTGCAGGCCGAATTGATTGCAGGCGGCCGCACCGCCATTCGGGCCACCGCCTGGCGGATGGTCACCAGCGATACCTCAGCCGTGGCGGCCGTGGAGGACACCGCCATTCCCGGCCCGGAGGAATGCAAGCCCTATGATGGCGCATCAGTGTGGCCCGGCGGCTACATCCGCTCCCTTGAAATGCGCGTGGCGGAAGGCCACCGGCCGGGGGCCGGCAAGGTGTGGCTGCGCACGGACCATCCCCTGACGGACAAGGCGGACAGCGGCGACCTCGCCCGCCTGATGGGACTGGTGGACACCGCCAACGGGATTGCCGCAAGGGTGCCGCCGGGCAAGGACAGCTACGCCTTCCCCAACGTTGACCTCCAGATCCACATGTACCGGCGCCCCGAAGGGGAGTGGCTGGGCCTGGACAACGCCGTCTCCTTTGGCCGGGACGGGATTGGCCTCACCTCGACAGTCCTGCACGATCTGCGGGGCCCTTTCGGGCGCGCGGAGCAGATTTTGACCCTCCGCAAAAGCTGACCCCGCCCCGCCCGGCGGATGTATCGTTAAGTGTCGTTGTATATCGTTGGCGATTTACAGAGGAGACCCAGTGCGCGATTCGTACCCGGCAGGCGGCTTCGGCGGACACAGTATCGACGGCATCTGGCAGGCTGTTGAGGAGTTCCGTTCGCGGTTCGAAAGGCGTGGTGGAACCCGCGCCGGGAAGGGCGAGGTGCGGGCAGCCGTGCTTGCCCTGCTCGCGGAGCGCCCCATGCATGGCTACCAGATCATCCGTGAGATCGAGGAGCGCAGCGGCGGCAGCTGGAAACCAAGCGCCGGCTCTGTCTACCCCACCCTTCAACTGTTGGCCGACGAAGGTGTCATCAGCGTCGAGGAATCCAACGGCCGCAAAATCTATTCTTTGACCGAAGCCGGCCGTGAGGAGGCCGCAGGCGTCCATGAGTCAGCGCCGTGGGGCGCCGCAGGACCGGCCGCCGGGTTTGGTTCCCTGCCCAAGGCTGGAATTGAACTGGCGCAGGCCGCGGCGCAAGTTGGCCGCACGGGCACGCCTGACCAGGTGCAGCAGGCCGTGGCCGTGCTCGAAGAGGCCCGCCGCCGGATGTATTCCATCCTCGCCCAGGGCTGACCCGGGTGGCTTCGGTCCGCCGCAACCGTGCAGATCCGGTGGACGATCCCGGCGCCGGAAATATCCGCGCCCGGTACCGCCGCATACTCCGCTTCGCGGCCTGGAACCTGGCAGTGACCTGGTGGTTTGAGCTGCTGCTCCCGCGGCTCGGGCTTGGGCTGGTGGCCGAGCGGACGCGGCCGGCCAGGATGCAGCGCTTCGCGCGGCGCTTCCACGTGCTCGCGGTGGACCTCGGGGGCCTGATGATCAAGGTGGGCCAGTTCCTCTCGTCCAGGCTTGATGTGCTTCCCCCGGAAATCACCACCGAACTCGCGGGACTGCAGGACGAGGTGCCGCCGGTCCCGTTTCCAGCCATCCGGGCCCTGGCCGAGAAGGAACTGGGAGTCCCGCTCGAGCGGGCCTTCGCCTGGGTTGAGGAGACCACCATCGCCGCTGCCTCGCTGGGGCAGGCACACCGTGCACGGCTTCTTCCTGCTGATGCTGCCGAGACGGGCCTCAAGGATGTCGTGATCAAGGTGCAGCGCCCGGGCATCGACGCAATTGTCGACGTCGACCTGGCAGCACTGCGGAAGGTGGGGGGATGGCTGAGCCGCTTCCGCGTGGTGTCCAGCCGCGCCGACGTCCCGGCCCTGGTAATGGAATTCGCCCAGACCAGCTTCGAGGAAATCGACTACCTCCATGAAGCCGCCAACTCCGAGCGTTTCGGGGTGGACTTCGCTGACGATGACAGGGTGGCGGTGCCCCGGGTCGCCTGGGAGCGGTGCACCCGCCGCGTGCTGACGCTCGAGGACGTCACGGCCATCAAGATTACGGATGTCGCGGCGCTCAAGGCGGCAGGCATCGATCCCGCCCAGGTGGCGCCGGTGTTCGCGTCCGTGATGTTCGACCAGCTGTTCACCAACGGGTTTTTCCATGCGGACCCGCACCCGGGCAATATTTTCGTCACCCCGGCTCCTGCCGGCGCCGGCGGGCTCCCGTGGAAACTGACGTTTATCGACTTCGGCATGATGGGTGAGGTTCCGGCCTCGACCCGCAGCGGCCTGCGCAAGCTTTTGATCGCCGCCGCCTCGCGCGACGGCAAGGGGCTGGTCGCAGCCATCGGCGATGTAGGCGTCCTGATGCCGTCAGCTGACGTGGCGGGGCTGGAAAGGGCCATGACGCAGCTGTTCGGCCGCTTCGGCGGAATGGGTTTCGCCGAGTTGCGCGAGGTGGATCCGCGGGAGTTCCGTGACTTCGCGGTGGAATTCGGCGATGTGGTCCGCTCCCTGCCGTTCCAGCTGCCGGAGAACTTCCTGCTCATCATCCGTGCGATGTCGCTGACGTCCGGAGTGTGCAGTTCCCTGGATCCCCGGTTCAACCTGTGGGACTCGGTGGAGCCCTACGCCGCGCAGTTGCTCCGGGACGAGCGCGGCAACCTCCTGCAGGACGCTGCCCAGCAGGCGCTTGAGGCCGCAGGACTAGCGCTCCGCCTGCCCGGGCGCCTCGACGCACTCATCGCCAGGATCGAGGAAGGCAACCTTACCGCTGCCAACCCCCGCCTGGAGCGGCGGGCGGCCCGGCTGGACCGGACGGTGCGGCGCGCGGCATCGGCCCTGGTATTCGGCGCCGTGTTGATTGCAGGGGCTGTGGTGCGTGCGGACGATCCCGCCCTGGGCAGCGCGCTTATGCTTGCGTCCGCCCTCCCGCTGCTGCACGGCCTGTGGGTGGGGCGGCGCGGCCGGAATCCGAGGCTGTGAGCCGGCTGCCGCCGTCGAGCGCCCGACGAAGGGCAACAAACACAATCCCGGCGATGTCAATGGCGTAGAAGGCCACGGCGTAACCTAGGTTTGGCCTGTCTGCCCGCACGTCGCGCGAAGCACTGCGACCGCGGCAGCACAACAAGGAACTGCACGATGACCACAGGGGAGCTTAGCAACATGCACCATGCCGATCCGGGGACCCGCACACTGACAGTGGTGCGCCAGGAGGTTTCGCTGGGAGCCGGACGGGACCTGGAATTTGGCCTGGAGCTCCTGGGCAGGGCGAGGACCGGGGACATCGGCCCCACGCTGCGGCTGTACCGGCCGGCCCCCACGGTGGCATTCGGCCAGCGGGACACCCGGCTGCCCGGTTTCGAAGCAGCGGAGCAGGCCTGCCGCGACAACGGTTTTGAGCCGCTGGTCCGCCGCGCCGGGGGCCGGGCCGCGGCCTATCACCAGGGGACGCTGGTGGTGGACCACATTGAACCGGACGCGGATGCCATCGCCGGATCAAAAAGCCGGTTCGGGTACTTCGGTGAGCTGTTTGCGGATGCCCTGCGCAGCCTTGGGGTGCACGCAGCGGTAGGTGAAATTCCCGGCGAGTACTGCCCCGGGGAATTCAGTGTGCACGGCAGCGGCCCCGGTAATCCCGGCCAGGTGAAGCTGGTGGGTACCGCCCAGCGCGTGGTGGCCGGCGGCTGGCTGTTCAGCTCCGTCATCGTGGTGGAAAACTCCGCGCCCATCCGCAAGGTCCTGACCGATACCTATGCTGCCCTGGGGCTGGACTGGGATCCCGCCACGGCCGGGGCAGTGGACGATCTTGTTCCCGGCGTGGACGTTGCAGCGGTGGAGGCGGCGCTGCTGGCAACCTATGCCGGACACACCGCCCTCGAGATGGCACCCTTCAGCGGCCTGGGGGCATAAGACTGCAACAAAAACGGGACCAACAAAAGGCGTTGGTCCCGTTTCGCCTGGGTGCCTGTGGGCTGCCCCGGTGCTGTGGCTTCCTGGCGCTTAGGCTGCGAGGCGGGTCTTGACCTCAGCAGCGGACGGGTTGGTGGCCGCGGTGCCGTCCGGGAAGAGGACGGTGGGCACTGTGCGGTTGCCGCCGTTAAGCTGCTCCACGAGCTCAGCGGTACCTTCCACTTCCTCGATGTTGATCTCGTTATAGCCGATGCCCTGCGCGTCCAGCTGCTTCTTCAGCCGGTTGCAGTAGCCGCACCAGGTGGTGGAGAACATGGTGATGGTGCCGGATTCGGGAGTGAAGTCCATAAGTGTCTCCTATGTGTCGATCAGAGGTTCCTTACCTTCAACGGTAGCGTGCAGGCCCATATTCCCCGGTCCCGGGCACTTCACATGACAGGTCATCGGCCCGGTGGCATGCTGGAGCCATGTGTGGACGTTATGTGATGGCACGTGCTGTAGGGGACCTGCTGGCTGAGTTCGACGCCGAAATTGAGGAGGAAGTGCACCTTCCGCCGTCCTGGAATGTGGCGCCCACCGATGCCGTGCCCATCGTCCTGGAGCGGCTGGTTGACGAGGGGCCTGCGCCGAAGCAGGTGCGCCAGCTCCACGTGGCGCGGTGGGGGCTTGTTCCGTCCTGGGCGAAGGACCCCGGCATCGGTTCCCGGATGATTAATGCCCGGAGCGAATCCGTGCTGGAGAAACCGGCGTTCCGAAAAGCCGTTCAGTCACGCCGGTGCGCTGTCCCCGCGGACGGCTACTACGAATGGAAGCAGGGGCCCGGGAAGTCGAAGCAGCCCTACTACGTGCATCCGGGAGAGGGCCGCGGCCTGGTTTTCGCCGGGCTGTACGAGTGGTGGAAGGATCCGGCGTGGCCGGCGGGGGAGCCGGGCGGCTGGGTGTTATCCACGTCCATCCTCACCACTGACACGCCGCCGCCCGGAAGCGAAGAGACGGTGTTCGGCAAGCTGACGGCACTGCACGACCGGGTTCCGCTGCCGATGGACAAATCCACCATGGAAGCGTGGCTGGACCCGCAGGCGGACGATGCAGCCGGGCTGGTGGACCTGGTCCGGTCCGGGGTCAAGGATGTGGCGTCGGATTGGCACGTTGACTCAGTAGGCAAGGACGTGGGGAATGTGCGCAACAACGGGCCGGAGCTGATCCGCCCGGTGGAAGCACTCTTCTAGCAGCCCCACCCGCGGGGGACGGGAGCTAAACGGTGACCGTACCGTCGTGGTCCACTGTCCAAGTGGGGTTGTACGCCACTTCCCAGCGGAAGCCGTCAGGGTCTGCGAAGTAGCCGGTGTACCCGCCCCAAGGCTGGGTAATCGGCTCGGCAATGATTTCGGCGCCGGCCGCCGCTGCTTCTGCCATGACCCGGTCCACGTCCTCAGTGCCGGGAAGGTTGTGGCTCAGTGTGATGCGGGGGACGGGACCGGGGGCACTGACGCCGGCATCGGCCTGCATCTGGCGGACGTCCCAGAGCGACAGCATCAGGCCGCGGTTCACCTGGATGAACACCACTTCCCCCGGAACCTCACGGTGGACCGGCCAGCCCAGGCCGTCAACATAGAACGCGCGGGACGCCGGAACGCTGCGGACCCCCAGGGAAATGAAGTCGACTCTTGGCTGCATGGTTCGATACTGTCAGAGGATGGCGACAATTCAAGGGAACGATCGAGACGCTTTGGCCGACAAGGAACAGCTCGCTGCCGTCCGGATTGCCGTGGACGAAGTGGATGAGCAGATTGTCACCCTGATCGCCCGCCGCGAGCGCCTGATCCGGATCGCCGGAACGCTCAAGGGCGATGACGCAGAGGTGCGCGCTCCGGGGCGGGTGGAACGGATCATTGAACACGTCCGGTCCGCAGCCGAGAAGAAGGACATCGACCCGGACATCGTCGAGTCCACCTACCGGGCCATGATCTCCGGTTTCATCGAACTCGAACTCCGGGTCCACAAAGAAAACAGCTGAGCCGCCCGACCCAGCTGTTACAGGTTCTCCTCCACGGGAACACCTGACTGGAATTCCCGGCCGTCAGCCTCACTGAAGCCGGTCATCACGTGCCCCTCGCCGAGGCCATTGATCGCTGCCATGGGGAAGTGGCCGGTGATGGTGCTGTCCGAGTGGCTGACGCCTGAGAGATCGTAGTTTTCCTCGCAACTCTGGTCATGGTTGAACGAGAAAAAGGAAATTGGTTTCCCGTTCATGAACTCGATGCCCAGGCGCCGCTGGGACGAGTAGTCCGGACTGGCAGCCACAAGCCCCACCACGTAGGCACCGGAACCGGGGATGCTGCCGTCCAGATCGAATGTTGCCACAAGGGTGGAGTCCTGGGCCTTGATGCTGACCTGCTTGAGGAGTGCGTCATGGGTGCTCATGGCACAATCCTGCTCCCTGCCGTTCGGTCCGTCCACCCCTGAAGGCTGACGGAAATGGAAGCCGAGGACGCATCCGGGGCATTCCCCTTCCCCCTGGACCTGCGCCCCGTCCTTTGTCTATGCGGGGGCTTCAGGGAGGCGTAGACTGGTTCTGTTCGAATATATATTCGAACAGATTCTGTTCTAACTTTTGCATCCGGGAGGCGCCATGGGCATGTTCAGCGAATCCGTGGACGTCTCCTGCACCCCTGAGGGCCATCCGGTTGCTGTTGTCTGGGCCGGACGTTCCTATTCGGTGTGTGCCGAGCCTGTGCGCTGGTACGAGCGCAGGCAATGGTGGGCAGAAGAAACCCGTGCACCGCTGGGCAGCGGCCCCGGCCTGGTGGACCACGAAATCTGGCGGGTCCAGGTGCTGCCTTCAGCTCCAGGCTCCGGCTTGGCTGAACAGGGAGAGCCGCTCACCCTTGACCTGACCCGCCATATCCGCAGCGGCCGCTGGCGCATCCTGCGGATCCATGACGCACTCCGACCCAGAACAGCATGAGCTTCACGCACCTTCACGTCTCCACCGCATTCAGCGCCCATTATGGAGTGTCCTGGCCCGAGGAACTGGCACAGGTGGCTGCTGCTGACGGTGCCACCGCGCTCGCCTGCACTGACCGGGACGGCCTGTACGGGACCATCAAGCACCTCAAGGCGTGTATGGCCGCCGCCATTGACCCCATCGTGGGGGTGGACCTTGCGGTCTATGACGACGACGGTGATCACCGCACGCAGCTGGCAGGCCGTGTGGTGGTACTCGCCCGCGGCAACAACAACGGTGCCGGCTACCGCGCCCTGTGCCGGCTGGTGTCCGACGCCCATGCCCGCACTTCGGGAAAATCCGGGGGAGTTGTGCCAGTGGCCGTGACCCGTGCCGAACTTGCCTCCCGCACCCTGGATCCCCAAACCCTTAAACCCGTGCTGATGGTGCTGATAGGCCCGGATTCCGACGTCGGCCGGGCCATGGGCGGGCGGCGTTACCTGCGCCCGCGCACCCTTTTCAAGCAATGGCTGGACGCCATGCCCGCTGGAACTGTGGTGGCCGAGATCGTGTCCCAGCTCAGCGCCCCGGGATCCCCCCTGAGCACGGCACACGCCGTCCGGATGCTCAAACTCGCCGAAGAACACAGCATCCCGGCAATCCTCACCAACGCGGTCCGGTATTGCGCGGAGGACGGAGCGGCAACCGCAGACGTCCTGGATTCAGCCCGGACCCTGAAATCCCTTCCGGAACTGGCCCAGGAACCACTGCTGCAACCCAACGGCCAGGCCTGGCTGAAATCCGCGCGGCAAATGCTTCAGCTGGGGAAGGAAATCATCTCCGCTGCCGGCTACGGCGCAGAAGACCTCAACAGGCTCATGGCACAAACAGAGGCGCTCGCCGATGTGTGCAGGATAGATCCCGAAGCGGACATGGGGTGGAAGCAGCCGGTAGTGCCGGAAGCCGCGGTCATCGGGATCAGCCAGGACCCTCACGTGGAGCTGATGCAGCGCTGCCAGGCCGGGATTGGCAGGAGGTTCCCCGGAATTGCCGGCAACAGCGAAAAGGAAATGCTCCATCGGCTTGACCACGAGCTGGGCATCATCCGGAACCTGGGGTTCTCCTCCTACTTCCTCACAGTGGCAGAGGTTTCGCGCATGATCCAGGACATGGGGGTGCGGGCAGCCGCCAGGGGATCCGGAGCCTCCAGCCTCGTCAACTACCTCATTGACGTCAGCCAGGTAAATCCGCTGCAGCACGACCTCATCTTCGAACGGTTCCTCTCCCAGGACCGGGCCACCTTGCCGGATATTGATATCGACGTTGAGAGCGCCGAACGGCATAACGTGTACCACCGGATTTTCGAGCGGTTTGGCAAAGAGCGGGTCACGCTCATGAGCATGCAGAACGGTTACCGGGCACGCGGTGCTGTGCGGGACGCCGGCCTTGCCCTGGGAATGGATGACGGCGACGTGGGGGACATCGCCAAGCAGTTGTGGCGGTTCTCTGCTTCAAAGTTCCGGGAAGCCTTGCAGGAGAAGCCCGAGCTGAGGGAATTTGCCGGCCGGGTGGAACAGCGGGATTCCCACGGCAACCAGCAACTTGACCTGCTGGTGGACCTGACCGAACGCCTGGACCGGTTGCCACGGCACATCTCCATGCATCCGTGCGGCGTGATCCTGGGGGACGCCACCCTGCTGGACCGCACCCCGGTCCAGCCCAGCGGGCTTGGACTGCCCATGAGCCAGTTCGATAAGCACGACATGGATCCCATGGGCATGCTCAAGCTCGACGTCCTGGGCGTCAGGATGCAGAGCGCCATGGCATTTGCAGTCCGGGAGATCATCCGCATCCATCCCTCCAAAAAGGAAGTGGTGGCTGCCGGCAAGCATCCTTCAGGCCCTGACGGGTCAGGGCCTGACTTCATTGCAGACAACGGCCACATCGACCTCAACGCCATTCCGCTGGATGATGAGCCCACCTTTGAACTCATCCGGAGCACCCACACCCTGGGCTGCTTCCAGATCGAGTCCCCCGGGCAGCGCGAGCTGATCGGCAAGATGGCGCCGCGGGAGTTCAACGACCTCATCATCGATATTTCGCTTTTCCGTCCGGGGCCCATGAAATCGGACATGGTGCGGCCCTTCCTGGAGCACCGGCACGGGTTTGCCCCTGAGGTCTACCCGCACCCCCTCCTGAAGCCGGTACTTCAGGAAACCCGCGGGGTGACGGTATTCCACGAACAAATCTTGCGGACTTTGGACGTGATGACCGGGTGCGGCCTGGCGAAAGCCGATGAATTCCGCCGCGCCCTCAGTAACGAAGCCGGGGAATTCACGGTGGAGGAATACTTACGCAAGCATGCCAGGGCGAAGAATTTCTCCCCGGATGTCATTGACAAGGTGTGGCACACCCTGAAGTCCTTTGCCAGCTTTGGTTTCTGCAAAGCCCACGGGGCGGCCTTCGCGGTGCCCACCTACCAGTCGGCCTGGCTGAAGGCGCACCACCCGGAGGCGTTCCTTGCCGGCCTGTGGGAACACGATCCCGGCATGTACCCCAAGCGGCTGCTGGTGGCAGAGGCCAGGCGCCTGGGCATTCCCATCCTTCCTTTGGACATCAACCTCAGCAAAGGGGAGTACCGGGTGGAGCGCATCCGGCAGGGCCCGGATGCCGGGAAGCTGGGAATCCGGTTAAGCCTGAAGGGGATCTATGGGCTCTCCGCTACAGAGCTGAAAAGGATTGTTGCCGGCCAGCCGTACGATTCCCTGGCAGACCTGCGTGCGCACTCGCGGCTCAGCAAGCCAAGCATCAAGCGCCTTGCCCAACTGGGTGCTTTTGATTCCCTCCACCGTGAGGCCGGTGGGCTGGCCAACCGGGCAGACCTGGTCCAGCACCTTCAGCAGCTGCAAAGTGCCGGCAGCGCACGGAAGGGTGTGAAAGTGCTGGAGGGTCAAATGTCCCTTCCCCTGGGGGATGTGGAACTGCGCAACGTCAAGCCCGGGCTGCCTGCGCCTACCCTCGTGGAGAATGTCCGGGCGGAACTGGACCTGATGGCTGTGGATGTCAGCAGCCACCTGATGGAAAGCCACCGCCCCACCCTGGACAGGCTTGGGGTCACGAGCGCAGACCAGCTCCTTAGCCTGCGCAACGGGACCGAAGTCCTGGTGGCCGGCGTGCGGGTGGCCACCCAGACGCCGCCCATGCGTGGCGGCAGGAGGGTGGTATTCATCAGCATTGACGACGGCACCGGCTGCATCGATTCGGTATTCTTCCACGAAGCCCAGGAAAACGCCGGTATGCTCCTGTTCGGCACCCGGCTGCTGCTCATCCGCGGCACCACCAGGAGGACAGGGCCGCGGGGCATCAGCATCAGTGCAAGCATGGCGTGGGACCTCAGCCGCACGGAGACCTTGCCCTTCCCAACTCCTTCGCACCGCGCTGTTGACGGCCCGCATCCCCTTGACGGGATCAGCAGGACCCTGGCAATTACCGGTTTTAGCGGTTGAAGCTGCCGTGCGCCGCTTTGGCCGGCCCTCCGGGGACCGATAGCATTGACGGTGGCTGGCTGTGGTCCCCGTATGCCACAAGCTATGAAGCCTTAACTTTGAATAGGAGACACCCGTGTCAGATGCCCAGCAGATCACCCTTCTCGTCGATGGCGAAGAGACCAAGGTGACTACCGGGACAACCGGTGCGGAACTCTTCTTTGAGCGCCGTGATGTTGTAGTGGCCCGCGTCAATGGCGAGCTGAAGGACCTTGACCAGGAACTGCCGGAAGGTGCCGAGGTTGAGGGCGTCACCATCGATTCCCCGGACGGGCTGAATGTCCTCCGCCACTCCACGGCCCACGTGATGGCCCAGGCTGTCCAGCAGCTGCGCCCCGATGCCAAGCTGGGCATCGGCCCCTACATCACTGACGGGTTCTACTTCGACTTCGACGTCGCCGAGCCTTTCACCCCCGAGGACCTCAAAACCCTCGAAAAGATGATGCTCAAGATCGTCAACCAGAACCAGAAGTTCGTCCGCCGCGTCGTCTCCGAGGACGAAGCGCGCGAAGCCATGAAAAACGAGCCCTACAAGCTCGAACTCCTGGGCAAGAAGAACGAGGCCGCCGAGGCCGGCGAGGGTGTCAACGTAGAGGTCGGGGCCGGCGACATCACCATCTACGACAATGTTGAGCGCAAGGAAGGGACCACCGTCTGGTGCGATCTCTGCCGCGGCCCGCACCTGCCCAACACCAAGATGATCTCCAACGCGTTCGCCCTCACCCGGTCGTCGTCGGCCTACTGGCTGGGCAACCAGAAGAACCAGCAGCTGCAGCGGATCTACGGCACCGCCTGGCCCACCAAGGACGCCCTCAAGGCATACCAGGAACGCCTTGCCGAGGCCGAGCGCCGCGACCACCGCAAACTCGGCTCCGAACTGGACCTGTTCTCCTTCCCGGACGAACTCGGTTCAGGCCTTCCCGTCTTCCACCCCAAGGGCGGCATCATCCGCAAGGAGATGGAGGACTACTCAAGGCAGCGCCACGTCGAGGCCGGCTATGAGTTCGTCTACACGCCGCACATCACCAAGGGCCACCTCTACGAAGTGTCCGGCCACCTCGACTGGTACAAGGACGGCATGTTCCCCGCGATGCGGGTGGATGAGGAACTCAACGAAGACGGCAGCATCCGCAAGCCGGCGCAGGACTACTACCTGAAGCCGATGAACTGCCCCATGCACAACCTCATCTTCCGGTCGCGCGGGCGTTCCTACCGTGAGCTGCCGCTGCGCCTGTTTGAATTCGGCTCGGTCTACCGGTACGAGAAGTCCGGCGTGGTGCACGGCCTCACCCGAGTGCGCGGCATGACACAGGACGACGCCCACATCTACTGCACCCGTGAGCAGATGAAGGACGAACTCACCAAGACCCTGACCTTCGTCCTGGACCTGCTCAAGGACTACGGGCTCAACGACTTCTACCTGGAACTGTCCACCAAGGACCCGGAAAAGTACGTCGGCGAGGACGCAGCCTGGGAGGAAGCTACCAGGACACTGGCCGAGGTTGCGCAGGAATCCGGGCTGGAACTCGTTCCGGATCCGGGCGGAGCAGCCTTCTACGGCCCCAAGATCTCCGTCCAGGCCAAGGACGCGCTGGGCCGCACCTGGCAGATGTCCACCATCCAGCTGGACTTCAACCTGCCTGAACGCTTCGAGCTGGAATTCCAGGCCGCCGACGGCACCCGCCAGCGTCCTGTGATGATCCACCGTGCGCTCTTCGGTTCGGTGGAGCGGTTCATGGGTGTGCTGACCGAGCACTACGCCGGCGCCTTCCCGGCGTGGCTCGCACCTGTCCAGGTGGTGGGCATCCCCGTGGCGGAGACGTTCAACGAGTACATGTTCGACGTCGTTGATCAGCTTAAGGCGGCAGGGATCCGTGCCGAGGTGGACACCTCCTCGGACCGGTTCCCCAAGAAGATCCGCACCGCCAGTAAGGACAAGATCCCGTTTGTGCTCATCGCCGGCGGAGATGACGCCGAGGCGGGTGCTGTCTCCTTCCGCTTCCGGGATGGCAGCCAGGACAACGGCGTGCCCGTGGCCGAGGCAATCAAGCGGATCACGGAAGCCGTCCGGAACCGGACCAGCTAGCGAAACGGAACAGCACGGTGCAGGAGAACACAGGCGCAGGATATCCAGGCGATGCCGGCGTTACCGACGACTTTGACCTCGCCGGTGTCCCGGACGCTTTCCAGCGCCTGTGGACTCCGCACCGGATGGCTTACATCAAGGGCGGCCAGCACCAGTTCAAGAACGAAAACGACTGCCCGTTCTGTGTTGGGCCCGCCCGTACCGATGAGGAAGCACTCATCGTCTACCGGGGAAAGACCTGCTATGTGGTGCTGAACCTTTTTCCGTACAACCCCGGGCATCTCCTGGTCTGCCCGTACCGCCACGTCCCGGACTACACCGACCTGACTGTGGAGGAAACAGCCGAGTTCGCCGAGCTTACCCAGACCGCCATGCGGGTCCTGCGGAAAGTGTCGAATCCGGGCGGTTTCAACCTGGGGATGAACCAGGGCGTGGTGGGCGGGGCCGGTATCGCCGCGCACCTGCACCAGCACATTGTTCCCCGGTGGGGCGGCGACGGGAACTTCTTCCCCATCATCGCCCAGACCAAGGCGATAACGCAGACCCTTGATGAGGTCCGCCAGCAGGTCGCCGACGCCTGGCCCGGGGAGACGGATGCTGAATAAGCACGCGCGCGGGTTCTTCACTGCACTGTTCACCCCGTTTGCCCGCTGGCTCCTGCGCATAGGTGTTTCGCCCGACGCCGTCACGATCATCGGCACGGCCGGCGTGGTGGTGGGCGCCCTGGTCTTTTACCCCTTGGGCCAGCTCTGGTGGGGAACGCTGTTCATCACGGCGTTTATCTTCTCCGACGTCCTGGACGGCATCATGGCAAGGATGCAGGCGGTGGGCGGCCGCTGGGGCAACTTCCTCGACTCCACCCTGGACCGGATCGCCGATGGTGCCCTGTTCGCGGGGCTCGCCGTGTGGTTCTTCACCGGCGGGGACAACGTCCCCATCGCGATGATGGCCACCGTGTGCCTTGTCCTGGGCATGGTGGTTTCCTACGCCAGGGCAAAAGCCGAGTCCCTGGGTTTCACCGCGAACGTCGGTATCGCCGAACGCGCGGAGCGCCTGGTTTCGGTTCTGGTGGTCACCGGATTTACCGGTCTGGGGCTGCCGAGCGTGGTCCTGTTGGTGACGCTTTCACTGCTCGCCCTCGCCAGCCTCATCACGGTGGTCCAGCGCGTGGCTTCGGTGCGCCGCCAGGCTCTTGCGGAACCGTCTCCGGCCGATTAACACGAATTGAGCCGGCCGGCCGCGGTGAGACTAGTATTAGGACTGCCCGGTCAATGGATCCGGCAACCCGGTGTGTGTAAACATGGCATCTCCTTGCCGCCCTGCACGCCCGGCGAAGGTCATCTATCTACCCATAGGGGTTTTTGTGTCTACACCTGATGTAAGCAACGAGGCCGGTTCGTCCGCGAACAGCGTCACGGGCAGCAGCCGCGTGAAGCGGGGCATGGCTGAGATGCTCAAGGGCGGCGTCATCATGGACGTCGTCAACGTCGAGCAGGCCCGCATCGCCGAAGATGCCGGTGCTGTTGCTGTGATGGCGCTGGAACGCGTTCCGGCCGATATCCGTGCCCAGGGCGGCGTGTCCCGCATGTCCGATCCGGACATGATCGACCAGATCATCGACGCCGTGTCCATCCCGGTCATGGCCAAGGCCCGCATCGGCCACTTCGTCGAGGCCCAGGTCCTGCAGTCTCTGGGCGTGGACTACATTGACGAGTCCGAGGTCCTGACCCCGGCCGACTACGTCAACCACATCGACAAGTGGAACTTCACGGTTCCGTTCGTCTGTGGTGCCACCAATCTTGGTGAGGCTCTGCGCCGCATCAACGAGGGCGCGGCGATGATCCGCTCCAAGGGCGAGGCCGGCACCGGGGATGTCTCCAACGCCACCGGGCACATGCGCCAGATCCGTTCCGAGATCGCCAAGCTTGCCGCCCTGCCCGAGGACGAGCTGTACGTTGCGGCCAAGGAACTGCAGGCCCCGTACGAACTGGTCAAGGAAGTCGCCGCTGCCGGCAAGCTTCCGGTGGTGCTGTTCACCGCCGGCGGCATCGCCACCCCGTCCGACGCCGCGATGATGATGCAGCTCGGCGCGGACGGCGTGTTCGTCGGCTCCGGTATCTTCAAGTCCGGCAACCCCGCCCAGCGCGCCGCCGCCGTCGTGAAGGCCACCACCTTCTTCGATGACCCCGACGTCATTGCCAAGGCCTCCCGCGGCCTGGGCGAAGCCATGGTGGGCATCAACGTCGACGAGATCCCCCAGCCGCACCGCCTCGCCGAGCGCGGCTGGTAAATCGCTTCTCTGGCGCCTTTCGGGGCGCCGGGCGGCGTCATCCTCTGCGTGCTATTCCCCGCGCTCTCTCGGCAGCTTTCGTCGCTGGCTGGGGCGCGGGGGCCCTTTTACGCACGCTGCCGGATAACGCCGTCCGTCGCTAAGTGGTCGCCTTGCGTCTTTATGTACGACGCCGGTTCCTCACCTTTTCTTGGTGGGGGACCGGCGTCGTACTTCTTTAAGCGGTATGGGGAGCGGGGCTACTCCAGGCCGCGGCGCTTTAGGAGGGGGTCCAGCCTTGCTTCTCTGCCTCGGAGGGTTCGGAAGGACTCGAGGGGGTCCCTGCTGTTTCCGCGGGACAACAGCTCCTGCCGGAAGCGTTCGCCGTTGGCGCGGGTGAGCCCGCCGTTCTCGGTGAACCAGTCCACCGTTTCGGCGTCCAGCACCTCGCTCCAGATGTAGGAGTAATATCCGGCGGCGTATCCGGCGCCGGCGAAGACGTGCTGGAAGTATCCCGTGCGGTAGCGCGGCGGGATCAGGGCATGGGCGATGCCGGCGGCCGCAAGTGCCTTGTCCTCGAAAGCCACTGCGTCCTCAGGCACATCGGCGGCTCCCAGAACATGCCAGGCCAGGTCCAGCAGGGCCGCCCCCAAATACTCCGTCGTGGCAAAGCCCTCACCCCACAGCTGTGATTCTTGAAGTTTGTCCACAATTTCCTGGGCGAGTGGCTCCCCGGTTTTGTAGTGTTTGGCGTAGTTCGCCAGCACCTCCGGCCACATGATCCACATCTCGTTGACCTGGGACGGGTATTCGACGAAATCCCGGGGGACAGCGGTGCCGGAGAACCTCGGATAGGTCACGTCTGAGAACAACCCGTGGAGTGCATGGCCGAATTCGTGGAACATGGTCCGCAGCTCATCGAGGGTCAGCAGCGTGGGCTCGCCCGCCGGCGGCTTGGAGATGTTCAGGTTGTTGATGACAACTGGTCTTGTTCCCAGCAGCTCCGACTGTTCCACCAGCGAATTCATCCAGGCACCCCCGCGCTTGGACTCCCGCGTGTAGTAGTCGCCCAGGAAAAGGCCCAAAGCGCTGCCGTCCTCGTTCCGGACCTCCCAGACACGGACATCCGGGTGGTAGCCGGCCAGGTCCGTCCGTTCCTGGAAGGTGATGCCGTAAAGGGATGTTGCGGCGAAAAAGACACCGTCAGTGAGGACCCGCTCCAGCTCGAAATATGGACGAAGTGCCTGCTCGTCCACCTCGTATTTCTCCCGCCGGACCTTTGCAGAGTAGAAGGCCCAATCCCAGGCCTCCAGGGGGTGTCCGGCTGAGTCGGCAAGGGCGGCGGCTTCACGGTCGGCGTTGCGGACTGCCGCCGGTGCCATGCGGTTCAGCATCGACTGGACCGACTCAAAATCAGGCGCGGTCTGGCGGTCCACTACCAGTTCTGCGTAGTTGGCGAAGCCCAGCAAAGCCGCCTTTTCGGCACGGAGTCCCGCCATGGACCGGGCCAACTCCAGGACGTCGAGGTTCCCGCCGCTGCTCCCGCGGGCCACTGAGGCCTCAAAGAGCCGACGACGGATGTCCCGGTTCTCAAGGACGGCGAGGGCGGGCTGGTTGGTGGGCTGGATCAGCGTCAGGAGGAACTTCCCAGGGTGCCCCGCAGCACGGGCAGCTTCCGCGGCCCGTGCCACGTCGTCGGCAGGCATCCCGGCCAGGTCCGCGGCGTCATCAAGCAGGAGGGCTGCCGACTTCATCCCTTCCTTAACCCGCTGGCCGAACTCTGTGCCCAACCGGGAGAGTTCCGCGTTGAGCTCCCTCAGCCGCTCCTGCCCGGCCGCGTCCAGCTGGATGCCGGACTGCCGGAATTCCTTCAGATACTCGTCCACCAGGCGCCCGGACTCGGCATCGAGGCCGGAAGGATCGAGGGCAGAAAAGCGCTCGTACAGGGCCCGGTTCAGGAAAATCTCGTCCTGGTGGGCTGAAAACCGGGGCGAGAGTTCGGTTTCAAGATCCCGGATGTCATCCGTAGCATCCGCTGACACCAGGGTGAAGAAGGCGGCAGAAGCCCTTTGCAGCAACAGGCCGGACCGCTCCATCGCCACCGCGGTGTTCTCAAAGGTGGCCGCTTCGGGGTTCTCCGCAATGGCCCGGATTTCGGCCAGGTGCCCCGCGAACCCGGCCTCTGCGGCCTCCGCATAATGCGAGGTTTGGAGGTCAGCAAAGGGAGGCAGGCCGAACGGAAGCGGACTGGGATGGAGCAGGGGGTTTGTCATGACGTAAATCTTCCACACGGGCCACGCCTTCTCAACGACCTCCAAATGCCCGTGGCGGCCGGCCACAATACCTACAATGACGGCTATGGGGATTAGTTGGGGTGGTGCCGCCGCGCGCGCCGGCGCCACCGTCTGCGCATTGTTCGCAGCTGCTGCACTGGCCGGCTGCGGGTTGGTGGCTGAGCAGAACGGGCAGACCCCCAGGCCCGCAGTTTCCAGTTCCGAAGTAGCCGGTTCGGGGACACCAGCCTCAACTCCGGTCCCCAGCCCCACCCCGACG
>NZ_VHIJ01000073.1:0-32396 GCF_006680095.1 Pseudarthrobacter sp. B4EP4b
CCCGCTGCCGTCAAGAAAGCCCCCGCCACCGTCGCCCGCGATGGTGGAAAAAAGACCGAGTCCGGCACCGGTTCGCAGCCCATCCCCGCGCAGCTGCCCAAGAACGTCAAGGCCCCCACCGCCCCCGAAGAGGACGTTGTGTCCATCCTGCGCGGACCGGCCAAGGCGATCGCCACCAACATGGTCACCAGCCTTCAGGTGCCCACCGCAACCAGCGTCCGGGCCATCCCGGCCAAGCTGCTGATCGACAACCGTGTTGTCATCAACTCCAACCTGGCACGCGCCCGCGGCGGCAAGGTCTCCTTCACGCACCTGATCGGCTACGCCGTCATCCGCGCGCTCTCCCAGTTCCCCTCGATGAACGTGTACTACGACGAGGTGGACGGCAAGCCCGTCGCCGTCCAGCCGGCACACGTCAACTTCGGCATCGCCATCGATATGCCCAAGCCCGACGGAACCCGCCTGCTGATGGTGCCGAACATCAAGAAGGCGGAAACCCTCAACTTCTCCGAGTTCTGGCACACCTACGAGGACCTCATCAAGCGCGCCCGCAACGGCAAGCTCACGGCTGAGGACCACCAGGGCACTACGGTTTCCCTGACCAACCCGGGCGGCATCGGCACTGTGCACTCGGTGCCCCGCCTCTCCAAGGGCCAGGCAGCCATCATCGGCGTCGGCGCGCTGGACTACCCCGCAGAATTCCAGGGTGCCAGCGAGAAGATCATCGCCCAGAACGCCATCAGCAAGGTCCTGACCCTGACCTCCACCTACGATCACCGGGTGATCCAGGGTGCCGGCAGCGGGGAGTTCCTAAAGCTGGTCCACCAGCTGCTGCTGGGCGCGCAGAACTTCTACGACGAGATTTTCGAGTCCCTTCGCATCCCGTACGAGCCGGTGCGCTGGAGCGCGGACAAGCAGGTTGATCCGGCCGACGAGATCAACAAGGTCGCCCGGATCCAGCAGCTGATCCACTCCTACCGCGTCCGCGGCCACCTGATGGCGGACACCGATCCGCTGGAATACGTCCAGCGCAAGCACCCGGATCTTGACGTACTCACCTACGGCCTGACCCTGTGGGACCTGGACCGCGAGTGGCCCACCGGCGGTTTCGGCGGCAAGTCCATGCTCAAGTTCCGCGACATCCTGGGTGTCCTGCGTGACGCCTACTGCCGCACCACCGGCATCGAGTACATGCACATCCAGGAGCCTGCCGAGCGCAAGTGGTTCCAGGACCAGCTCGAACACCCGTACTCGAAGCCCAGCCGTGAAGAGCAGCTGCGCATCGTCTCCAAGCTGAATGCTGCCGAAGCATTCGAGACGTTCCTGCAGACCAAGTTCGTGGGCCAGAAGCGCTTCTCCCTTGAAGGCGGGGAGTCCCTGATTCCGCTGCTGGATGCCATCATGTCCGACGCCGCCGATGACGGCCTGGACGAGGTCGCGATCGGTATGGCCCACCGCGGCCGCCTGAACGTGCTGACCAACATCGCCGGCAAGACCTATGCACAGGTGTTCCGCGAATTCGAAGGCACGCAGGATCCCCGTTCGGTCCAAGGCTCCGGCGACGTCAAGTACCACCTGGGTACCGAGGGCACGTTCACCTCGGACAACGGCAAGGAGACCAAGGTTTACCTGGCTGCCAACCCGTCCCACCTCGAAGCTGTGGACCCCGTCCTCGAGGGCATCGTCCGTGCCAAGCAGGACCGCCTGGACCAGGGCGAGTCCTTCCCGGTGCTGCCCATCGTGGTGCACGGTGACGCCGCTTTCGCCGGCCAGGGCGTGGTTGCTGAAACCCTGAACCTGTCCCAGCTGCGCGGTTACCGCACCGGCGGAACCATCCACATCGTGGTCAACAACCAGGTGGGCTTCACCACGGCCCCGTCCTCGTCACGCTCGTCCACGTACTCCACCGACGTTGCCAAGATGATCCAGGCCCCGGTGTTCCACGTGAACGGCGACGACCCGGAGGCCGTGGTCCGGATTGGCCAGCTCGCCTACGAGTTCCGCCAGCGGTTCCACAAGGACGTTGTCATCGACATGGTCTGCTACCGCCGCCGCGGGCACAACGAGGGCGATGACCCCTCAATGACCCAGCCGCTGATGTACAACCTGATCGAAGCCAAGCGTTCCGTGCGCAAGCTCTACACCGAATCGCTCATCGGCCGTGGTGACATCACCGAGGAAGAAGCCGAGCAGCTGCTTCGCGACTACCAGGAACGGCTGGAGCGCGTCTTCGCTGAGACCCATGCAGCCCAGACCTCCCCGATTCCGATCATCACGGCGGATTCGGCAGCAGTGTCCGACATCGAGCGGCCCATCGCCCAGCAGTCCGATTCCAGCACCAACGCGCCGGTATCAACGGCCATCTCCGCTGACACACTGGCCCGGATCGGCAAGGCTCACGTGGAGATTCCCGAGGGCTTCACCGTCCACGCGAAGCTCAAGCAACTGCTCGAGAAGCGTGAGCAGATGTCCCGTGAAGGCGGCATCGACTGGGGCTTCGGCGAGATCGCAGCCTTCGGCTCACTGATCATGGAAGGAGTGCCCGTCCGCCTGGCCGGCCAGGACTCCCGCCGCGGCACCTTCGTTCAGCGCCACGCCGTCTTCCACGACCGCGCCAACGGCAAGGAATGGCTGCCCCTGGGCAACCTCTCCGACGACCAGGCCAAGCTGTGGATCTACGATTCGCTGCTGTCCGAATACGCGGCCATGGGCTTCGAGTACGGCTACTCGGTGGAACGCCCCGACGCCCTCGTCCTCTGGGAAGCCCAGTTCGGCGACTTCGTCAACGGCGCCCAGACCATCATCGATGAGTTCATCTCCTCGGCCGAGCAGAAGTGGGGCCAGCGGTCCTCGCTGGTGCTGATGCTGCCGCACGGCTACGAGGGCCAGGGCCCGGACCACTCCTCCGCAAGGATCGAGCGCTTCCTGCAGCTGTGTGCCGAAGAAAACATCATCGTGGCCAACCCCACCACGGCCGCCTCGCACTTCCACCTGCTGCGCCGCCAGGCTTACAGCCGTCCGCGGAAGCCGCTGATCATCTTCACGCCCAAGCAGCTGCTGCGGCTCAAGGCTGCCGCCTCGTCCGTGGAAGACTTCACGAATGGCACTTTCCGCCCGGTGATCCCTGAGCATGAGCAGCTGGCCGCAGACGCCGTCGAACGCGTCCTGCTGGTCTCCGGCCGCCTCTACTACGATCTGCTGTCCACGCGGCAGAAGACCGGCGACACCACCACGGCAATCGTCCGGGTGGAGCAGCTTTACCCGCTGCCGCACGTGGAGATTGCTGCCGAACTGGCCAAGTACCCGAACGCCGAGGTTGTCTGGGCGCAGGATGAGCCTGCCAACCAGGGGCCGTGGCCGTTCATCGGGCTGAACCTTCCGGACGCACTGGACCGCAAGGTGCGCCTCGTGTCGCGCCCCGCGTCGGCGTCCACCGCTGCGGGTTCCATGAAGCGCCACGCCGCGGAGCAGGATGCCCTGCTGAAGCAGGCATTTGCACGGTAGTAATCAATAAGGCTGCCCGGCCGGACGTCGAAATACCAGACTCCGGCCGGGCGGTTCTGTTTAATGGGATGGACAGCGCCTGCCCGGACAGGGAAACATTCCCGGGTGGCGGCCGGCAGGCACCGAAGTAAAGAGGAACGTGTGGAAGACAGGAAGCTGCGTATCGCAGCTGTAGGAGATGAACTGCTGGCCGGACTGGGTGACCCCCGGGCGCTGGGCTGGCTGGGCCGCGTACTGGCCCGCACTCCCCAGGACGGGCTGGTCCTGGAAAGCTACGCACTTCCCTGCCCGCAGGAAGGTACGGAGGGCCTGGCCGCCCGCTGGCTGGAGGAGACCGGCCGGAGGTTCAACAGCCAGTACGAGAACCGCCTGGTCATCGGCCTGTCCGGCCGTGATATCGAGTTCGGCCTGTCCACGGCGCGCAGCCGGCTTAACCTGGCCAACATTCTGGATTCTGCTTCGCAGAACCGGCTGGAGGTGTTTGTTGTCGGGCCGCCGCCCACCCTCGACCCGGCCCAGAACCGGCGCCTCGACGAGTTGAACACTGCTTTCGCTGACGTCACCACCCGCCGCAAGCACCTCTACGTGGACACCTTCTCCCCGCTCCTGAACCACGAGCAGTGGCGCCAGGACCTTGCGGCCAACGGGGGCACGCCGGGGCAGGCGGGCTACGGCCTGATGGCATGGCTGGTGCTGCACCGAGGCTGGTTCCAGTGGCTGGGGATGGCAGCGCCAGAGTAGCCTTTCTTCGCGATATATCTTGAAGTCCTCCCGCTCCGGGGGTACTTTGGTCAAACACGATATATCGTCTTTGGAGGAACCATGGCTGGAACAACACCTGACCAGAACTGGGATGTCACGGGCGCGGAGACAATCGACGTCGAGTCTGTCGCATCACTGAAACTGGGGATGGTCCGTGGCCGGTTCGATGTAGTGGCCCACGAACAGCCCTACACCCGGATCGAGATTTCCGAAGTGCAGGGCGACCCCGTGGCTGTTTCGCTGCAGGACGGCCGGCTGGAGGTCCGGCACCAGCTTCACGGACCGCAGGGCTGGTTCAAGAACCTCATGGGAACGGTGAACCACCACAGTGAAAACTACGCCGTCATCAGCATTGCCTTGCCTGCCACCGTGGAGGTTGAGGCAGGCACGGTCAGCGGTGACGGCCTGGTGTCAGGAATGGCCTCCCGTACACGCCTGAACACTGTCTCAGGTTCCGTCATGGCCGACCGCACCGACGGCGAACTGTTCATCACCACTGTGAGCGGCGAAGTCAGCGCCCGGAACCACAGCGGTGTCCTCACTGCCAAGACCGTCTCAGGCGAGGTCACCGCTTCGGGGCACTTCAGCCACATCCGCGCCAACACAGTCAGCGGCGATATGAACTTCGACCTCTTGGATTTCACCCAGGATTTCGGCGCCAATTCAGTTTCCGGCAACCTCACCATCCGGATCCCCCACGACGTCGGCGTGGATATCGTTGCCAAATCGGCCACTGGAGCAGTGGTGATCGGCAACCAGCAGTACCACGTCACGGGCGGCAAGGTGGAGACGATTGCCGGCCCCGACGCCAAACTTATGCTGGTCAGGACCAATTCCGTATCGGGCAAGACCTCCATCCTGCACAGGGAGTCCGGCGAGGCAAACGGAAACACCACGGGGTCTGCGGAAGAACGGCACTGATGCCAGCTGTCTTTGCCCACGGCGCCCTGCGGCTGTACCTGCTTGCCCTCCTCGAATCGGGTCCAAAGCACGGCTACGAACTGATCAAGGCACTCAAGGAACGGTTTGGCGGGACCTACTCCCCCAGCGCCGGAACCATTTACCCCCGGCTCGGGAAACTGGAGGAAGAGGGCCTGGTGGTCACCGAAACCTCAGGCCGCCGGACCAACTACCGCATCACGCCGGCCGGCCTGGCGGAACTCAACCTGCGCCGCGAGGAACTGGCAGGAGTAGAGAAGGAAATCTCTGCGTCGGTGCGCCGGCTGGCAGACAACCTTCGTGAGGATATCCGCAGCAACATGCGCGGGCTCAGGGCCGACCTCGCGGCCACCGCCGAGGCCGCCCGCGCCGGTGCGGCGTCGGCCGCGTTCACGGCCCTCAAAGGCGGCCCGGCGTCAGACAGCAAAGGCTCACTCAAGGAAGCCGAGCTGATGCTCCAGGCTTTCCGGGATGACCTTCGCGCCGAACTCCGGGTACAGGCAGGCAAGCAACCCCTTAGTCCCGTGGTTCTGGAAACGCTTCGGACCGTGCTGGAGCAGGCGGGCATCGCCATCCGCAACTCACTTCGGAACTAGTCTGCCGGAGCCTTCCCCGCTCCCGGCACGGGCGAAGCCTCCTTGAACCGCAGGTCACGCGGCGGTCGCCGGTTCGCGGGGCATCAGATCATGTGGGAGACTTGAGGGCAGCTCTTTTTGAGTACCAACAGTAAGGAGGCCAGCTATGAGCAAGCGTGCACGCAAACGTCGTGACCGTAAGCGTGGCGGCGCGAACCACGGGAAGCGCCCCAACACCTAGGCACATGCCAGGTATAGCGGTTACAGCAAAGGACCCCGGAAGCCATTCGGCTTCCGGGGTCCTTTGTACTTAATCGGGGTTCCGGGATCGCGGCCTGCGCATCCGGCAGTACTGTGCGTCCGCTACTGGCTACGCATCCACTGGACGGATCGAGTGGATCCGGTCCAGGATGGCGTTCTTCAGGTTGTCCGGAGCAGCTTCGGTGCAGGAGCGCTTGACCATGTTGCGAATGACGCACTCAAGGTCGTACTGCTCCGTGCACTCCGGGCACTCATCGAGGTGCGTCTTGATTTCCGTGATGTCTTCACGTGTCAACGCGCCGTCGAGGTACTCGTAGATGCGTTGCATCCGGGTATCGTCGCAGTCGCCCAATCCCTGGCAGTCGCTCATTTCCTGTTCTCCTGTTGTGTGCTTTCCGCCGCATCCGGTGCAACTGCGGCTGTTTTGAATCCCCGCTCGGCGGCGTATTCCGCGAGCATGTCCCGCAACATTCTCCGGCCGCGGTGGAGCCGGGACATCACTGTTCCGATGGGGGTGTTCATGATGTCTGAGATTTCCTTGTACGCAAACCCTTCAACGTCCGCGAAATACACCGCGAGGCGGAATTCTTCGGGGATGGCCTGAAGGGCGCGTTTGACGTCCGAATCCGGCAGGTGATCCAGCGCCTCCGCCTCAGCGGACCGCAGCCCGCTGGAGGTGTGTGACTCAGCACGTGCCAACTGCCAGTCCTCAATGGTGTCAGAGTTGGACTGGAGCGGTTCGCGCTGCCGCTTGCGGTACAGGTTGATATAGGTGTTCGTCAGGATCCGGTACAGCCAGGCCTTGAGGTTGGTTCCCGGCTTGTACTGGTGGAACGCGGAAAAGGCCTTGGTGTAGGCCTCCTGGACGAGGTCCTCTGCATCGGCGGGGTTCCGGGCCATCCGCATGGCCGCCGAGTACAGCTGATCGACGTACTGCATCGCGTCGCGTTCAAACCGGACACGGCGGTCCTCCGCGGACTCCGTGGAAATGTTGACCGCTTCTTCGGTTGCTTCCGCAGGCTGCCCGGAGTCTTCCGCCGGCTCTGCCAGCTCGGGCCGGGTATCAGCGCTGCTCTTGGCTTCGTTCTGCGAAGCCTCATACATGGCCGAAACGGCCGGATCCAAGGTGCTCATTGCCTTCAAGTCTACTGTCAGGCTATGCGCACGCGGCGGACCATACTCAGGGGGTTCAGCCCCCATCGAGTGAATAGCCACCGGTCCTGCTGCTTCGATTCCGTCCAACACCCGCCTCAAGGGCCAACTCCACTCTGTTGTCCGGTGCTTTGTCTTGTGGGCCCCCGCTTTCCAGGCCCAGTTTCCATAACCTGCGGCTTCAGGCAAATATTCCCCAAAAGTGCAAGACTAGAACGGACTCCGCCGCACCAGACGCGGTTCGTCCACCCAGGAGGAAATCCATGTCCTTTGTCCGCACACTCGCACGGCCCATGCTGGCTTCCAGTTTTGTACTTGCCGGAATGGATAAGCTCAAAAATGCCGACGATACCGCGCAACAGCTCTCACCCCTGCTGAGCAAGGCAGCGGCGGCGCTGCCTTTCCAGACGGATGAGAAGACACTGGCCCGGATCATCGGCGGCACTCAGGTGGGCGCCGGCGTCCTGTTCGGCCTGGGAAAGTTTTCCCGTCTTTCGGCCACCGTGCTGACTGTGGTTTCCATGCTCAATACGTTCGTCGAATGGCGCAGCGCAGACATCAGCAGCAAGGAGGGCCGCGCGAACCGCCGCAGCCAGCTCCTGAAGAACCTGTCCCTGAGTGGAGGGGCATTGCTTGCCTCCGTGGACACTGCAGGAAAGCCGGGGCTCGCCTGGCGCGCCGAGCATCTGGCGGCTGACGCGAGGAAGGGCGCCGCGCACCTCGCGTCGGATGCCCGCAAGACCACCAACAAGAAGCTGCACAAAGCCGACAAGGTTGTACGCCGCGCCGTCGAACACGCCACGGGGGCATAAGCAGCACATGACCGCACCAGCCGCCGCCCGGGACAACACCGGAGCGTCCCTTCCCCACTGGCCCGCCCCCTTCGCGCACCGCCCCGTGAATGCCACGGTCACCGTGCCCGGCTCAAAGTCGTTGACCAACCGGTACCTGGTGCTCGCCGCCCTGGCCGACGGCCCGTCGCGGCTGCGCGCTCCGCTGCACTCCAGGGACTCGGCACTGATGATCGAGGCGCTCCGCCAGCTTGGCGCCACCATCACCGAAGTGCCGGGGGACGGTGCCTTCGGGCCGGACCTTGAGGTCCTCCCGATCGCTGCGGACGGGACACCGTCCGCAGCCACGATCGACTGCGGCCTCGCCGGAACGGTGATGCGGTTCGTGCCGCCGCTGGCTGCCCTGCGCAATGGCGCCAGTCTGTTCGACGGCGACCCGCATGCCCGGAAGCGGCCCATGGGAACCATCATCGAAGCGCTGAAGGCGCTGGGAGTGGCTGTTTCCGCCCGGGACGGCGGCACGCCGTCGTCCTTGCCGTTTGTGGTGGAAGGCTCCGGCGAGGTCCGGGGCGGCCACCTGGTCATCGATGCCAGCGCCTCGTCGCAGTTTGTCTCGGCCCTGCTGCTGGTGGGCGCAAGGTTCACCGAGGGGCTGCACCTGGAGCACGTCGGCAAACCCGTGCCCAGCCTGGACCACATCAACATGACAGTTGCCGTGCTGCGCGGCGCCGGGGTTGTGGTTGACGATTCTGTCCCGAACCACTGGGTTGTTGCTGCGGGTCCTATCCGCGCCTTCGACCAGCAGATCGAGCAGGACCTGTCCAATGCCGGCCCGTTCCTTGCCGCCGCACTGGCGTCCGGCGGAACCGTCCGGATTCCGGGCTGGCCTGAACAGACGCAGCAGGTAGGGGATTTGTGGCGCAGCATCCTGGCGGAGATGGGTGCCGATGTCAGCCTGCGTGATGGTGTCCTCACCGTCACAGGCGGAGCGGACATCAAGGGTGCCGATTTCGCGGACACCAGCGAACTGGCGCCTACGGTCGCCGCGCTCTGCGCACTGGCCACCACCCCCTCCCGGCTCACCGGCATCGCGCACCTGCGCGGACACGAGACGGACCGGCTGGCAGCCCTCGTTACCGAAATCAACCGCCTGGGCGGCGACGCCGAGGAGACCAGCGACGGGCTGGTGATCCGGCCCGCGAAGCTGCATGCCGGCGTCGTACACAGTTACGCGGACCACCGCATGGCCACGGCCGGAGCCATCCTTGGCCTGGCCGTGGAGGGCGTCCAGGTGGAGGACATCGCCACTACCGCCAAGACCATGCCCGATTTTCCCCGGCTGTGGGCGGACATGCTGGCCCAGACCGGTGCTTCGAGTGCAGTTTCGGAAGGTTCAGCCGGTGGCGCGGAGCACTGACTCCTGGGACGAGTCGGATGTCCGCATCCGGCCCAGCAAAAAAGGCTCCAGGCCCCGGACCAAGGACCGGCCCAGCCACGACGATGCCGTCACGGGCCGCATCGTCACAGTTGACCGCGGCCGGTACACGGCAGTGGTGGGCGAGGACTCCGGCAACGAGCGCGTGGTCATCGCCGCCCGGGCACGTGAGCTGCGCCGCAACCCGGTGGTGGCGGGCGACTTCGTCTCGCTCGTGGGAGACGTTTCCGGCGACCCCAACACCTTGGCCCGGCTGGTGAAAATCCAGGACCGTAAAACCCTCCTTCGCCGCAGCGCTGATGATACCGACCCCGTGGAACGGGCCGTCGTGGCCAATGCGGACCAACTGGTGATTGTGGTGGCCGCGGCCAACCCGGAGCCGCGCACCGGCTTCATCGACCGCGCCCTGGTAGCTGCGTACGACGCCGGGATCGAGCCGATCCTGCTGGTCACCAAGGCGGACGTCAAGGATCCGGCGGAGCTGTTGTCCAACTACACGCACTTGGACTTCCCGGTCATTATCAGCCGGACGGCGGACTCCGCGGCGTCCGGTATCGACGCCCGGTCTGATGACGGATTGTCAGCCCGGCTGGACAGTAACGCAGTGGCGGAGCTGCGGGGCTACCTGGACGGAAAAGTCACCGTGATGCTGGGGCATTCGGGCGTGGGCAAATCAACCATGGTGAACGCACTGACGGGGGCCGAGCGAGCAACCGGCGGGGTTAACGCCGTGACGGGCCGCGGCCGCCACACGTCGTCGTCAGCCCTGGCGCTGAGGTTGTCGGACGCGCCGCCGGGCAGTTGGATCATCGACACCCCCGGTATCCGATCGTTTGGCCTGGCCCACGTGGACCCGGACCGGATCCTGCGCTCCTTTCCGGACCTCTCCCCCGGCATCGAGGACTGTGAACGCGGCTGCAAACACACTGCCGCGGCTGTGAACTGCGGCCTGGATGCCTGGGTGGAAGGCGGCCATGCCGGAGCCACGGGTGTTGCCCGGCTGGCCTCGCTGCGCAGGCTCCTCGGCACCGATCCCCGGATGGAGGCCCAGGAGGCCAAGGAGCTTGGCAGCGTCAACTGACAGGGCCGATCTCCCAGCAGAACCGCGCGCAGACGGTAGTTTGGAACCATGATCCAACCCGCTTCAAGCTACAACGATGACCTGCGCCTGGCCCATGTGCTGGCCGACTCCGTGGATGACCAGACCATGGGCCGTTTCAAGGCCCTGGACCTCCAGGTGGAGACCAAGCCTGACCTGACGCCGGTCACGGACGCGGACAAGGCCGCCGAAGAAGCCATCCGCGGCCAGCTGTCCCGTTCCCGCCCACGCGACGCCGTGCTGGGCGAGGAGTTCGGCAGCACGGGGCACGGGTCGCGCCGTTGGATCATCGATCCGATCGACGGCACCAAGAACTTTGTCCGCGGCGTCCCGGTCTGGGCCACCCTGATCGCGCTGGTGGACGAAGGCGAACCGGTGGTGGGTGTGGTCAGCGCACCGGCCCTGGGCAAACGCTGGTGGGCGGCCAAGGGCATGGGCGCCTACATGGGCCGTTCGCTCGCCGCGGCCACCCGGCTGCGGGTATCCAATGTGTCCAAGCTTTCCGACGCTTCCCTTTCCTATTCCAGCCTGGGCGGCTGGAAGGAACGCGGCAGCCTGGAGAACTTCCTGGGCCTCACCGAGGATGTGTGGCGGACCCGGGCGTACGGCGACTTCTGGTCCTACTGCATGGTGGCCGAGGGCTCAGTGGATATCGCCTGCGAACCTGAACTGAACCTGTACGACATGGCGGCACTGGTACCGATCGTGGTGGAAGCCGGCGGGCGCTTCACATCCCTGGAAGGGGAAGACGGGCCCTTCGGCGGCAACGCCCTGGCCACCAACTCCATCCTGCACTCCGAGGTGCTCCGCAGGTTGAACCCGGAGCTGGACGACCTCCTGTAACAGCAGCATCATCGAAGAATCAGCGGCGGGCGCCTCCTTGGAGAGGTGCCCGCCGTTCTTTTCTTCGGCAAAAGAAGCTCTTTCCGGCCAGCGCGTAACAAAGCGCTTAACAATCGCCCCGACTTAAAACCTCCCAACCCGATGTCCTACGCTCTTAACCAGGTCACGAGTGCCAGCGCGAAACCCCGGTTTGCTGGCCGGCAACCCTCCAACCGCGGTGGGGTGCCCCGGGTGACGACCAGGCCGGTCCGGAGCGGATGCGGCAAGCGCGGATTCCCGGGAGCGGGAGTCCTTCTGAAGTGAGGTCTTTCGTGACAACTGCCACCGTCTCCCCCAATGCCACCGCCACGTTCGAAGCTGCCGGGTCTGGAACAGCCCAGGCCGGAACCACCTTTGATGCCCGCCGTGCCGCCGCCGGCCGGCCGCTCGCTGCCGTCACCGGCGCAGAAATCCAGGCGCCGCTGATCCACGGCGGCCACATCCGCTACGCCAACCTTGACTACGGCGCCTCGGCTCCGGCCCTCTCCGTGGTCTCGGCCTACCTGAACGAGATCCTGCCGTTCTACGCCAGCGTCCACCGGGGTGCCGGCTACGCGTCACAGATCAGCACCTCCGTCTACGAAAACGCCCGCAACATCGTCCGCGAGTTTGTGGGCGGCCGCCCGGACGACTCCGTGATCTTCACCCGGAACACCACGGATTCGCTGAACCTGCTGGCCGGCTGCCTGCCGGAAACAGACGGACGGCCCGACGGCGATGTCCTCTACCTGGACATCGAACACCACGCCAACCTGCTGCCGTGGCAGGGCGTCCCGCACCGCAGCATCGTTGCCGCCGACACCATCGCCGGCACCATCGATGCCGTCCGCGCGGAACTGGAGCAGGGCGGGGTGAGCCTGCTCGCCGTCACCGGCGCGTCCAATGTCACCGGCGAAATCCTTCCCATCCGGGCCCTGGCTGCACTGGCCCACGAACACGGCGCACGGATCGTGGTGGACGCCGCCCAGCTGGCACCGCACCGCCGCGTGAATATTGCAGCGGACGACGTCGACTACCTCGCCTTCTCCGGCCACAAGCTGTACGCACCCTTCGGCGCCGGCGTGCTGGTGGGCCGCACGGACTGGCTGGACGCCGGAAGGCCGCACCTTGCCGGAGGCGGCGCCGTCAAGGAAGCAAGGCTCGACGGCGTCAGCTGGGCCACCGGCCCGGCCCGCCATGAGGGCGGCTCCCCCAACGTCCTGGGCGCCGCCACGCTGGCCCGCGCAACCCAGGTGATCGCCGGGCTGGACCAGGAACAGTGGCATGCCCACGAATCGGCCATCCGGTCTTTCCTGGTGGAAGGCCTGCAGCAGATCGACGGCGTCACCGTCCACCAGATTTTCAAGGACACCAACCCGGATACGGACACCATCGGTGTGGTCAACTTCTCGGTGGAAGGCTACGACGCCGGCCTGGTGGCGGCCTACCTGTCCGCCGAACACGGCGTGGGCCTGCGCGACGGACGTTTCTGCGCCCACCCGCTGCTGAAGCGGCTGGGTCTGCCTTCGGGCTCCCTGCGCGCCAGCTTCGGCGTCGGCTCCCGCCTGGAAGACGCCGAACGCCTCCTTGCCGGTATCGCGGCGCTGCGCACCAACGGGCTGGGCTGGGACTACGTGGTGGACGCCGGACGCTGGGTTCCCGCCAACGACACCCGGACCTACCCGCACTGGGCTCCCAACACCCCGGGCACCGCGGGTGCCGCTCCCTGCATCGACGACTAAGCACTTGCGGTAAATTCGGAGGATACCCAAGGGCATCAATCGAAGGAGGGCCACAGGTGGTACGGGGTGGCCCCAAACTTGACCACGGACGTCGGCGGGAGCTCGGCCAGAGCTTCCAGGACGGCGGCAGGCACTACCAGCAGGTCCGGCCGGGTTATCCGCAAGAATCCGCACAATGGCTGGTCCCCGCCGGAGCCCGCGATGCCCTCGACGCCGGGGCCGGCACCGGGAAGTTCACCGAACTCCTGCTCGGCATGGGACTGTCAGTCACCGCCGTGGACCCGTCCGAGGACATGCTCGAACAGTTGCGGGCGCACTATCCTGGCGCCACGGCTGTCCGGGCCACCGCGGAGGCGACCGGACTGCCCGCGGCAGCCTTCGACGTCGTCAGCGTTGCCCAGGCCTGGCACTGGTGTGACGCCCTCGCAGCCAGCACTGAACTGGCACGCGTCCTGCGTCCGCACGGAACTCTGGGCCTGATCTGGAACCAGCTGGACACCTCGGTTCCATGGGTTCACCGGCTTTCGCGGATCATGCATGCCGGAGACGTTTACAAGCCGGATTTCCGGCCGCACGTAGGGCCGGAGTTCCGCGATCTTGAGGGCCACCTAACGCATTGGCAGGACCGTGTCACCACCACCGACCTTGTGGAGCTGACGAAGTCGCGGAGCTACTACCTGCGGGCCGGTGAAACCACCCGCGCTAAAGTGCTGGCCAACCTCGACTGGTATCTGCACGACCACCTCGGCCACAGCCTGGACGAAGAGCTCGAACTGCCCTACCTCACGCTTACCTGGCGGGCCACCAAAGCATGACCGCCGGTGGTGAACGGGTAGGCTTGGTGCTGTGAAGACCAGCGCGCCCTCCTCCTCCATCGAGGATTACGTCAAGGTCATCTACTCGTTCACCGAATGGCAGGACAAGCCCATCACGTCCTCCCAGCTGGCCCAGCGCCTTGGGGTGGCCAACTCTTCGGTATCTGAAATGGTGCGGAAGCTGAAGGACCAGGGGCTGGTGGACCACAAACCCTACAGCGCCATCACGCTCACGGACCAGGGTGTCCGGCTGGCACTTTCCATGGTGCGCCGCCACCGGCTGATCGAGACGTACCTGGTCCAGCAGCTGGGCTACAAGTGGGACGAGGTCCATGACGAAGCCGAGCTGCTGGAGCACGCCGTCTCTGACACCTTCATTGAGCGTGTGGCAGCCATACTCGGCGACCCGCAGCGCGATCCCCACGGGGACCCGATCCCCACCGCCGAAGGCGCGGTCCGGATGCCCCGCGCACACCTGCTGGGTGAGCTGGACCAGGGGCACACCGGCAGGATCACCCGCATCAGCGACGAAAACCCGGACCTGCTCCGCTACCTCTCCGCCGAGGAAATAGACCTCGACGCCGAAGTGGAAGTGATGGGCCGCAAGCCGTTCGGCGGGGCCCTGGTGGTCAGGATCCGGAACTCGGGCAGGACCAGGGACTATGACCTGGCCGACGAAATCACGTCTGCCCTCTGGGTACACAGCGACCATCCCCACCCGGGCTGCCTGCTCGGGGACGGCTGAATGAATCCTCCCGGCGCGCCTTCGGCCAGCGCCTGGCTTGCTGTTGCTGTTGGGGGCCTGCTCGGTACTGAGCTGCGCTTTGGGCTGGGACTTCTCTTTCCGGATCTTCCGGAGTCCGTGCCGTGGGCCACGCTGTGGATCAACGTTGGCGGAAGCTTTGTTCTGGCGTTGTTGACCACGGTGTGGATGGCCCGGCCGCACACCTCGTTCTGGCTGCGCGCCGGACTCGGCCCGGGCCTCCTGGGATCGTTCACCACATTCTCGGCTGTGGTGTTCGCGGTGGACCAGCTGGCCCGCGCAGGCGCCCACTTTACGTGGATTGCCTACCTGGTGCTGTCATTGCTGCTGGGGCTTGCAGCGGCCGGTACGGGGTGGCGGTCCGGAAAGGTTGTGGCGGGCTGGTTGGACGGGCGCGACGGCGGCCGGGTGAGTGGGCGTTCATGATGACTGCTGCCCTGGTAGGGGTGTTTGGGGTTGCGGGCGCGCTGCTCCGCTTTGCTGTGGACAGCTGGTTCGCGCATCACACGGCATTCCGGGCTGCAGGCGGCCTTGCGACGCATGTCTCTGGTGCCCGCGGGCCCGGGCGCGGGGAGCGGCTGCACTGGCCGTGGGCCACACTGCTGGTAAACGTCGTGGGGTGCTTCATCATCGGCGCCGCCCACGCAATGACCCTCAAGCTCGGGTTGGCCCCGGAATGGCAGCTCGCACTTGCCACGGGGCTGGCAGGCGGCCTCACCACCTTCAGTTCCTGGACCACGGCCACTGTGCGCCTGCTGACAGAAGCGCGGTTCGGTGCCGCGGCGTTGAACCTGGCCGGCAATCTGGCTCTTGGTTTCGGCGCGGCCGCTGCAGGCCTGGCCCTCGCATCTTGAGTCGCAGAAGGCGATTTGGCGGGCTCCCGTATCGTGGATGGTGATGATTAGCAGACGTGACGCGGCCATTGCCCTGGATGTACCGATGGAAATGGCTCAGCGCCATGGCCTTCCCAAGTGGATGACCGAGGCGGAACTCGGGAAGATCCTGGACAACCCGCCGCCGTGGCTGGTCCAGTCCCGCGCCAACCGAACCGGAAAGCGGCCGGTCTGGGTCCACCTCGAGTGCGCTGTTTGCGGTTACGAGGAAGCGGCACGGCCCAAGAAGTGGTGGCCGGAGTTTACCTACGTGGTGTGCGCGCACCACGATCCGGCGGATGTTCCACCCCTGCGGCAGGGTTACGTCCGCAGCGAGTTCGACGGCGTGGGCACACGTTTCGTGGGCATCGCGGACGTGGCGGGCCAGGACTAAGCCCGGCTACTTTCCGTTGTTGGTCATCTCTTCGGGCACTGCGGTGAGATGGACTTCCTTGCCATCCCGCAGCACAGCGAGCTGGAGTGGTTCGCCAATCGCATCGGCGAAGAGTAGACGCTGCAGGCTTTCGGCGTCACTGACCGGGCGACCGCCGGCGGCAAGGAGGATGTCCCCGGCGGTCAGGCCTGCCTTGTCCGCCGGGGAACCGGGCAGCACTTCCACCACCCGCAGCGCGTCCCGCTGTCCGGTCCTGATCACCGCACTGGGGGTGAGCCTGGTAGGTGTGCTGACCAAGCCCAGGTAGGCCCGCCGTACGCGCCCGTCCGCCAGCAAGGCCGCGATAATCCGCCGGGTGGTGGCGTTGATGGGGATGGCCAGGCCCAGTCCCGCGCCGGCCACCGCAGTATTGATGCCTACGATCCGGCTGTGGGTATCAGCCAGCGCTCCCCCGGAGTTCCCCGGATTAAGGGCGGCGTCTGTCTGGATGACGTCCTCAATCACACGCCGGTTGCCGCCCGCCCATACCGGGATGGCACGGCCGAGGCCGCTTACCACGCCAGCCGTCACTGAACCGGCCAAGCCGAGCGGGTTACCGACAGCGACCACCAGTTGCCCAACGCGCAAGGATTCAGCAGCTCCAAATTGGGCGGGAGGAATCCGCGGTGCCCTGCCGTGGACCACGGCGAGATCGGACAGCGGGTCTGCGCCTACGAGCTCCAGGTCCATCCGGCTGCCGTCGGCGAAAACTGCATGCCCCTTGTCTGTGCCCGCCACCACGTGGGAATTGGTCAGCAGGTAGCCGTCCTCGGTAAAAAGCACCGCGGATCCCGCGCCCACCCGGACGCGGCCGTTACGGCGGGCGGCGGACATTTCCAAGGCAGCTACGTGCGGTGTGACCGTGGCGGCCACGCGCATAACTGTCTGCGAATACGAGTCCAGGGCGTCGACGTCGGACGCCTGTGACGCTGGCTCGCTCCCCTGGTTCATGGGGCACCTCCTGGTAGGCGGATCCCGGCGGCATTGCTTGTCCGGGTTCTACCGGTGACAACGATCGGTGGCGGGTGCATAGTCCCCGCTGCGCTACGCCGTCGGTGAACGGGGTGTAAGGGGCCCACTGGCCAGGCTGCCCAGTCCCCCGGCAAAGAAAAACACCCCGGTCCGAGGACCGGGGTGTTTTCTGTGATGAATCCCTCCCCAAGGGGAGGTATCCATCGCAAATGTGGAGATGGGGGGAATTGAACCCCCGTCCGATGTCGTGTTGTCAGGGCTTCTCCGGGCGCAGTTTGCGTCGGATTTTCTCGGCCCCAGCCATGCCGCAAACAGCTGGCTGATCCGGGCCCAGTCATCTAAGAGTCCCGTTCACCCCGATGACGGAGGTGGACAGCAGTGGCTATCTAAATGACGCCAGGATCCGGGGCGATAGCAACCTCGGGCTGACGGACTGTCTTACTGCTTAGGCAGCAAGAGCGAAGTCAGTGCGCTTAGAATTGGCACTTATTGGTTTGCAGACAGCGTTTACGAGATAATTCTGCATCCTCGGCCCGCTTCACCTGTCGCGACTAACATCGTCGAAACCGATCATCCCCATATTTTGTTACCAAACCGGTGGGCAAGCCCGCCGGACTACCTACTATAACTCATCCTTCACGGAATTCATTCCAGCCTAGCGCCGGCGGTTGCGCTCCCGCATTTCGCGCTGCGCTTCGCGGTTGTCCTGCTGTTCGCGGAGGGTCTGCCGCTTGTCGTACTCGCGTTTGCCGCGGGCCACGCCGATTTCGACCTTGGCCCGGCCATCAACGAAGTACAACTGCAGGGGAACGATCGTGTAGCCCGATTCGCGCACTTTGTGCGAGATCTTGATAAGTTCCTCGCGGTGCAGCAGCAGCTTCCGGCGGCGTCGTGCCGCGTGGTTGGTCCAGCTGCCCTGGTTGTACTCCGGAATGTGGATGGCTTCCATCCACAGCTCGTCGTTGTAGAAGGTGCAAAATCCGTCCACCATGGAGGCGTGGCCCTCGCGCAGGGACTTTACTTCGGTTCCCATCAGCGCGATTCCAGCCTCGTAGGTGTCCAGCACATGGTAGTCGTGCCGGGCCTTGCGGTTGGTGGCCACCACTTTACGGCCACTTTCTTTAGGCAAGGGAAAGCTCCTCAGTTCAAGAATCGGATGTCCTCCAGGCCAGCCGGCGCGGAGTCATACCAGTGTACGGCAGGCTTATGACCCCCTACAGCAGCCCCATCGGGTCCACGGCATTGCCGTTCAGCCAGGTTTCAAAGTGGGCGTGGCAGCCGGTGGAATTGCCGGTGTTTCCGGAGTAGGCAATCAGCTGTCCCTGCGATACCCGCTGGCCGTTCGAAACGACGATGCTGGAGTTGTGGTAGTAGATAGTGTTCAGGGTGTTGCCTTCAACCAGGCCATGGGAGATCTTCACCCGCCAGCCGCCGCCGTCGGCCGAGTTCCAGCCTGAGCTGAAGACCTCGCCCGCCGCCGCCGCATACACGGGAGTGCCGCACGCTGCGCCAAAGTCGATGCCGGTGTGCAGGTAGCCGCCCTGGCCGTAGAAGTCGATGGTTCCGGGGGGCGTTGCACGCCAGCCGAAGCCGGATGTGATGGGGACGCTGCCGTCAAAAGGATGCCGGAGGCCAAAGGCCGACGGCGAACCTACCGGCGGCACGAACGGCTGGACGGGGGGCGGCGGCTGGTTCCTCGCTGCCGCGGCCGCGGCCGCTGCTGCTGCGGCTTCCGCCGCGAGCCGGCGTTGCTCGGCTTCCCAGGCCTCGCGCAGTTTCCGGTCGCGCTCCTCGATTTCGGCTGCGACGGCATTCTGGCTGGCCTGGACGCTGGCGAGCTGGGACTGGATGCCGGGCTTGGCAGCCTGCAGTTCAGCGTCAAGGCGGGTGGTGTCCGCGATCAGCCGGTCCACCTCGTCCTTCCTGGCAGCTGCCTCGTCCCGGGCTGCTTTCTCCCGCTCAAGGGCGGCGTCAGCCTTGGCCTTCAAGTCCTTGATTTCCGCTTCGACTGCTTGAAGGCGCGCTTCGGAGTTGACGTTGGTGGCGTTCTGCTGGGACAGCTTGTCCATGGCGGCGTTCTGGCTGCGCATGGCCTGATCCGCAAGATCCATGGTTTCGGTCAGGCTTCCGCCGTTGTTCGAGCCGAAGAACAAGGACAGGTTGGACGGCACTCCCCCGGACTTGTAGGCCTGGGTGGCGATCTGGCCGATCAGCTTCTTGGTATCGGCGATCTTTTGTTTGTCCGTTTCGAGCTGCTGCGTGATTTTAGCCTTGTTCTGCTGGGCCATGTCCACACGGGCGGAGAGCGCTTCCACTTCCTTGACTGCCCCCGCAACGCGGCCCTGCGCCTCAAGGAGTGCCTGCTGGGCGCCGGGCAGCTGGCCCTGGTAGATGACCAGGTCCGATGCAGCCTTGGCGATGCGTGAATCAACGAATTCCAGTGACTGCTGAACCCTGGCGGCCTCGGCTTCAAGCGCCTTCTGCTTGTCTTCAAGCTCGTCGGCGAAAGCTGCCGGGGTGGAGGAAGCGAGCCCTGCGGCGAGGACAACAGCAAGCACTGCGCTCATCAAGCCGGCGCGTCGGGGCGCCTTGCGCCTGGTTGCCTGCGGGCGCCGCGGGGACGTTGGATCCGTTACGTTCATGGGCATTCCTTGTTCGGTTTGCATACCTAGACCCGAAGGTATCGGCGCAAGGTCAAGAGAGACGAAATTCCCGCCAAGGATCCGCCAAGGATTATCAGGGCCGGTGCCAGGATGAGCGTCTGGCCCGATGAGATAAAGGCCGTATCCGGGTATTGCTGGGACATGTACTCGCCGAGGAAGAAGTGCGCGACGGCCCACAATGTGGCGGATGCAAGGGCAGCCCCAATGACTGCCGCAATGACGCCTTCCAGGATAAACGGCAGCTGGATTACTGTCTTTGACGCGCCCACCAGGCGCATGATGCCCGTTTCCCGCCGCCGGCTGAAGGCGGAGAGCCGGATGGTGGTGGCGATCAGCAGGATGGCGCAGACGATCATCACACCGGCGATGCTGACGGCCACCAGGGAAGCTCCGTTCATCACCGAGAACAGCCGTTCGAGCAGCTGGCGCTGGTCAATGACGGTCTCCACTCCCGGTTGTGACGCGAAGGTCTCGCTGATGATCTGGTATTTCTCCGGGTCCTTCATGTTGATCCTGAAGGATGCCGGCAGCTGGTCCGGAGTCACGGAGTCCACGATGGGTGAGTTCGAGAACTGGTCCTTGAAGTGCTTGTAGGCCTCGTCTTTGGACTCGTACTGGAAGTCGTTGATGTACTGGGCCACCGCAGGGGATTCCAGGAGGGAGTTCAGGCTCTGTTGCTGCTCTGCGGTAACAGGCCCGCCGGCGCAACCGGCCGCCGTCGAGCCTTCACTGCACAGGAAGATGGCCACCTGGACTTTGTCGTACCAGTAGCCCTTCATCTGGTTGATCTGCATCTGGAGCATGCCCGCCGCTCCCACGAAGGTGAGCGAGACGAAAGTGACCAGGATGACGGAGACAACCATGGAGAGGTTGCGGCGGAGGCCGCTGCCGATCTCGCTGAGGATGAATGCAAGCCTCATCGCTGTCCCTCGCCTTCGCCCGGCTGTCCGGCTTCGGGGGACTCCCGGCCGCTGGCGTCCTTGAGCCTGCGCGACTGGCCGACGACGGGAATCATGGAGGTGTACAGTGCCTTGGCCTCGTCGCGGATGACCACGCCGTTCTTGAGCTCCACCACGCGTTTGCGCATTTCGTTGACGATGTCGTCGTCGTGAGTGGCCATCACCACGGTGGTTCCGTTTTGGTTGATCTTGTCCAGGATGCCCATGATGCCCATGGACGTTGTGGGGTCGAGGTTTCCGGTGGGCTCGTCCGCGAGGAGGATCCCCGGCCGGTTGACCACTGCACGGGCTATGGCCACGCGCTGCTGCTCACCGCCGGAGAGTTCGTGGGGCATGCGGTGCTCTTTGCCCTCCAGGCCAACGGTCTTCAGGACCTCGGGAACGGTGTCGCGGATGACGCTGCGGCTCTTGCCGATGACCTGCATGGCGAAGGCCACGTTGGCGAAGACGTTCTTCTGCGGCAGGAGGCGGAAGTCCTGGAAGACGACGCCGATCCCCCGGCGGAGCCGCGGGACGCGCCAGCTGGAGATCTTGGCGACGTTCTGGCCGGCGACGTAGACGGCGCCGGAGGTTGCGCGGTCTTCCTTCAGGACGAGCCGGAGGAAGGTGGATTTGCCGGAGCCTGACGCGCCGACGAGGAAGGCGAATTCGCCGCGGTCAATCTCAAGGTTGACAGAGTCCAGCGCAGGCCGGGCTTTCTGGTCGTAGACCTTGGTGACATTTTCGAATCGGATCATGGCCCTAAGTACCCTGCAGGGCATGGCTGATTCTGATGCAGCCCAGTTCTGCAGCCGGTGCGCGGGTTTTCGTTTGGGGAAAGTTGGGCCCCGGCCCCTCGACTATACGCAGGGCAACCTGTGAATCAGGCTGGTTTCAAAGGGCGTGTCGCTTGAGGCTGCTACTTCTCAGCGTTGCGGTTGTCCGTGCGCCAGCGGATACCGGCGTCGATGAAGTCATCGATTTCGCCATCGAAGACGGCACTGGTGTTGCCCACCTCGTGCTCGGTCCGCAGGTCCTTGACCATCTGGTACGGGTTGAGGACATAAGAGCGCATCTGGTCGCCCCAGGACGCTTTGACGTCTCCGGCCAGCGCTTTCTTTTCGGCGTCTTCCTGCTCTTTCTTGAGGAGCAGGAGCCGGGACTGGAGCACGCGCATAGCGGCGGCACGGTTCTGCAGCTGCGATTTCTCGTTCTGCATGGACACCACGGTGCCGGTGGGAATGTGGGTCAGGCGGACGGCGGAGTCCGTGGTGTTGACGGACTGGCCGCCGGGCCCGGAGGAGCGGAACACGTCCACGCGGATTTCGTTGTCCGGGATTTCTATCGAGTCGGTCTGCTCAATGAGCGGGATGACTTCGACGGCCGCGAAGGACGTCTGGCGACGGCCCTGATTGTCGAAGGGGCTGATCCTGACCAGCCTGTGGGTTCCGGCTTCAACACTGAGAGTTCCAAAGGCGTACGGGGCTTTGACCTCGAAGGTAGCCGACTTCAGTCCGGCTTCCTCGGCATAGGACGTGTCCATGACGGTGGTGGGGTAACCATGGCGTTCCGCCCAGCGGAGGTACATGCGCATCAGCATCTCGGCGAAATCAGCTGCGTCCACGCCGCCGGCTCCGGCCCGGATGGAAACTACGGCCTCGCGCTCGTCGTACTCACCCGACAGCAGGGTAACAACTTCCAGTTCCTTCAGGGCCTTCTTGATCGACTCAAGTTCGGCTGCCGCATCCGCCATGGAATCGGCGTCGTCCTCGTCCTGTCCAAGCTCCACCAGTACTTCGAGGTCATCGATTCTGGAAACGAGCCTGTTGAGACGCTCCAGTTCAGTTTGTCGGTGTGACAGGCGCGAGGTGATTTTTTGTGCCGCTGCCGGATCGTCCCAGAGATCCGGTTCGCCTGCCCGCTCGCTCAGTTCGGCGATGTCTTCCTTCAGTGCCTCTACGTCGGAAACTCGCTCAATGGATTCGTACGTGGCGCGAAGGGCGCGGATTTCAGCGGAAAAATCAATATTGGCCATGGTTGTTTAAGCCTACGCTATCCGGGAAGGGCCTGATCCTGGCTGCTGTCCCCTCGGCCTGCAGCACATAGTTCGCACTTTCCGAGCCCTGACCATCAGGGCCGTCAACGGGTGAGCCGGGAGCGTGCGGTGGAGGTCGCCTCGATGGTTATCCCGGCGGGCATCAGGAAGTTCACCACAGGCGGGTGCACTGCGGCCGTGAGCACCACGACGGCGGTGGATCCATCAGGCGTGCCGGTCGTCCCCGCGACGGCGAGCCCGTCAAAGCGCTGCGAGGCGGGGCTCCTCGACACAAAGTCGGCTGCCACGTTCCTGACCCTGGCTGAGCTGAGAACCGCCGACGGACTGCCGCCCTGCGTTGCCACTTCGCCCAGCGTGTAGCTGTCCGCCGCCGCGACGGAGGCGCCGTCGGCCAGGGACAGCAGACGCTTATGTTCGAGGTACACCGAGGAGATTCCGACGACCACTGTAGTCACCAGCAAGGCCAGCACAACGTAGCCAAGGATCATCACCATCATCTGGCCGTCTTCGTTCGTTGCATGTTTTCTCACCGGTACCTGCCCACGAGTTGAGTGGACGACGCCTCCACTTCGCTGGCGCTGAGCCGGAAGTCATCGTTGAAAGGCAGGAACGGGAGCGGCACTGTCAGGTTCACAGTCACGGTGACAGTGCTTCCGGCAGCCTGGCAGTCTGCCGGAGTACACGTTGTTGCCACCCGGGCCCCTTCAGGCGGATGTCCGAAATCGGCCAGCGCGATCGCCACGGCCTGTTCGGCGGCAGCCTGGGCGGTGGCAGCATCAGGCTGGGCGATGTAGACCTTGGCCGCCTGGTCTGCCGCACCGACCACGGCAAAGGAACCGCCCTGGATCTGGCTCATGGTGATGATGAAGTACACCAACGGAACCATCAGCAGGAGCGCGAGAAAGGTGAACTCAACCACGGCGCTCCCCCGTTCGTGCTGGTGGGCGCCCGACTGCCAGCTTCCTGGACCCTGGTATAGGCTTTCCCGCAGCCGGGCGCGGAAGCGAAGCCGGGTGGATTCACGGTTGCATCGCGGCATGGCCCTTCACCTCCAGCATGTCGCGGGGTCCGATAAGTCCGATCACCGGCATCGGCGCCCGGACCGTCACCTCGAGGGTCCGCAGGCCCTGATAGGTGACCTCACTGGTGCTGACTTGTTCCGCAAACCCTGCGTTTAGGGCGGCCTGGATCAGGCTGCGGGTACGTTCCTCGGCATCACCGGCACCACGGTCAGCGAGCGTTCCATAACGGGCCCCCGATGCCGCAGCGTCGATCAACGTATTCCTTACATGCAGGACCAGGGTCAACTGGATAATCGCGAGGAAAAACAAGGTGAGCAGGCTGCCCACGAGGACAAAGTCGACCACGGCCGAGCCCCGCTCGCCGGGCTCGGCTTCCGGCTTGACCCTGCCCTGCGCATAGCTTTTTCGTCTGCTGTCCAGTGCGTAGCCGGTGGCCCCGCCACGTGCAGACGGCGACACAGCCTAGCTTCCGACCTTGTCCATCGCCTGGTTGAACATGGCTTCCAGCGCCGGACCTGCGAGCGCCAGCAGCGCGGCAACCAATACTGCCGACATCAACGTGATCATGACCCAGCCAGGAACGTCGCCCCGCTCGGGATTATCGACGTGTTTGGTCCTTCTTACGGGGCCGCCTACTGGCAGCTGGTCTTGGCTGGTTCCGACCTGCAGTCTCCTCCGCTTTCCGGCGCTCACGCCCGGAAGCAGCGCTGCCGTAAGTGACAGGAACAGCACCATGCAGCGAATCCCCATTTTCTCCATCATTTCCGTCCTAATTCCTGCTTGATATTTCGACTGTTGGTTTTTTCTTGATGGATTTTGTCTTGCCGTCAAAATCCGAGGTTGATCGCCGCGATGCCGGGAAAGACCGCAAAGACCACGGTCAAGGGCAACACCCCAAAGACAAGCGGCACCATCATGGCAATCTCTTTCTTTCCCGCGGCCTCCATCAGGTCGCGCTTGGCCGTATCCCGGACGTCCTGTGCCTGCGCACGGAGCACGTCGGCCAAGGGAGTACCCCGCTCGACAGCCACGACGATCCCGTCGACGAACCGGACCAGCGGCGCGAGGTCTGTTCGTGATGAGAATTCCTGGAGAGCCTGGACCAAGGGTTTACCTGCCCTGGTTTCGGCAAGAACCTTCGAGAACTCCTTCGTGAGTTCACCCCTGGCGCTGCGGCAGACGCGGTCCAAAGCGCCAGTGGCGCTCTCCCCTGCGCTGACGGCCAATGCCATAAGTTCAGCAAGGCTTGGGAATTCTGCCATCATCCTCGACTCCCTGCGCTTTATTTGGACGCCCAGCCAGTAGTCGCGGAACATGAAGCCGCCGACGGCACATCCCACCACGGCCACCGCGGCCAGCAATGCATTAAATCTTCCGGAAGCCGCACCAAGGACAATAAGGGCGATTGATGCAGCGAACCCGGTCGCTGCCCATAACAGCTGCTCGGCCCGGAAATCCACCGGTGACTTGTTGATTCCGGCCTGGGCCAGTCTTCGAGACGTAGCCCTGGACACCGGGTTTAGCCTGCCAAGTGCGGAAAGTCCGTCGCGCAGCAGCGGGCGAAGAATCCGTTCCAGGGGACCAAAAGGGGTGACGTTCTGGTCCGCGCTGCGGAGCAGCCTTGACTCAAGATTTTGCGATTTCAGCTGCGGCTCGATGCGCTGCGACAGCGTAACAGCACGCATCCAGGGAGAACGGAAAAGGATGAGCCACAGGCCTAACGCCATCACTACTCCGCAGACAACAGCGGGAGGCGAAATATCCATCACCTGAGCACCCTCTCATCCTGCGGCAGCGCACCGATCCGAAGCATGATGGAGTAGCAAACCAGGGAGACGACCAGCCCGCCAAGCAGGACGGCGGCGCCCACTGGAGTGTTGTAGGCCTGCACTGCCTCCGGTCTTGTCGCCAACAGCATCATGACAATCCAAGGCGCTGCAACGGCGAGCCTTGCCGCATTGATGGTCCAGGACTGCCGGGCTTCCAACTCGCTCCGCGTTCGCGCATTTTCCCGCAGAAACTCTGCCAAAGTCCCGAGGAGCTTGCCAAGGTCCGAGCCACCAACTTCCCGTGTCAGGCGGAGGGCTTCGACGATCCGGTCTGCTACCGGATCAGCGAGCCGGTGCTTGAGTTGGTTGAGGGATGCTTCGAATTGGCCGCCGGCCCGGTAGTCGGCTCCGAAGTCACGGAAAACGTGCCGCAGCTCTTCGGGTCCTTTGTCACCCAGCTGGATCAGGGCTTCCGGAAGCGGCAACCCGGCCCGGATGGCGGAACGCAGGTGGTCCACGACATCAGGCCACAGGGTGCGCAGCAATGCGCTCCTCCGCTTTGCCTTCCAGCGAAGGACCGTGACGGGCAGCCAGGCGCCGAAGAGGCCGAAGCAGAAGGAGATCGGCCACGAGCGGGTAACAGCGAAAAAGATCAGGGCGACGAAAAATCCCAGGCCCGCACACGAGCCAAGGAGGCCAGTGGGCGACACTTTCTCGATGCCGGCCCCGGCGAGGAGGTCCGCGAGGCGGCTCGCTTTTTCTTTAGGAACCGCCGGTTTCGGCGACTCCCAGAAGGACCACCAGATCAGGAAAAGCCCTGTTCCGGCCGTAACTCCAAGAAGGGCCGACATCATCGCGCATCCAGCAGCGCGGCGACGTCATAACCTGCCTTAGAGAACTTCTCCTGCGCGGGCATCGAGCTGGCGCGTGGCTGCAGCGCACCTTCGACGACGGTGAACACTGGAGATGATTCGATAATCCCGTTCTCCACACGCCGGCCCAGCGACAGGATTTCGGTAACCTCCCGGCGTCCGTCCGCCCGGCGGCTGCAGTGCACCACCAGGTCAATGCAGGACGCGACTGTCGGGACCACGAAGGCGGAAGATATGTTCTCGCCTGCCAGAAGTGGAAGTGTACAAATTTTCGTGACGGCGTCATGGGCTGAGTTCGCGTGGACAGTGCACATTCCGGGCAATCCTGAATTCAAGGCTATGAGCATGTCGAGGCTTTCGGCTTCCCGGACTTCTCCTACAACCAGCCGGTCAGGACGCATTCGGAGAGCTTCCTTGACGAGCCGGCGCAGTGGAATTTCGCCTTCGCCTTCAAGGTTGGGCTGGCGGCACTGCAAACCAACAACGTCCCGCAAGGGGAACTGGAGTTCAAAGATCTCTTCCACCGTGATGACACGTTCCCGGCTCCCGATGCTCGCTGCGAGGCAGTTCAGCATCGTGGTTTTCCCGGCCTGCGTTGCTCCCGAGACGAGGATGTTGAGCCCGCTGGAAACTGCGGCGCCGAGGAAACGGGCCGCTTGGGGTGTCAGGGTGCCAAGCTCCACCAGGTGCTCGAGCCTGCTTGCCTTGACGACGAACTTCCTGATGTTGACCGCCCAATGTCTGCGGGTAACGTCCGGGATGACCACGTGGAGCCTGGATCCGTCAGGAAGTGCTGCATCAACAAAGGGTGACGATATATCCAGACGGCGCCCGGAGCTCTTGAGCATGCGCTCCACCAGGTCCCGCACCTGTTGCTCCGTCAGGCTGAGCGAGGTTAGCTCCGATTCGCCGTTCCTGGCGACATAGATCTCGTTGGGGGCGTTGATCCAGACTTCCTCAATCGTTGGATCGTCCAGCAGCGGCTGCAGGACGCCGAATCCGGCGACCGCGTCAAAGAGGAACTTCCGCGCCGCCTCCAACGGACCAATGGGAGGCAGCGGGCCCATCAGAGCACGTTCGTCGTAATCCGTTACTGCTGCCTCAACCAGGCGGCGAACTTCTCCGGCCTGGTGCAGGGGATCAAGCCCCCGGCGTCGGATCAGCTCGCGGACTTCGTCCTCGACAATTGCCAGCGCGTCCATGTGTTCCCCAATACAACTGCCGCCCCCGGCGGAGGCAGTGCAACTGGGTAAAGCCTAAGGAGCCTACAACACGCTGCCAAGTCATATCTGCGGCACTTGTGGATAATTATCCCGCAGGCCGCTGAGGGCCCCTGCTGGAGCCCAAGGCTCGCGGTCGCTGCCCTCCCGAATTGGGTTCAAACAGTCTGCTGGTATCCCATGGGGTTGTTTTCCTGCCAGCGCCAATGGTCCTGGCACATCTGCTGGAGGTTCCTGCGTGCCGACCAACCCAGATCTGCAAGCGCAGCAGAGGGATCGGCGTAGCTGACCGCCGCATCCCCCGGCCGTCGCGGCGCAAACTCATAGGGGATGGACCTGCCGGCGGCCGCCCCGAAAGCCTCTATGACTTCCAACACTGATGATCCACGGCCAGTCCCCAGATTCCAGCGGAACACACCGTCTTTCGCCGCTACATATTTAAGGGCAGCCAAGTGACCCGCAGCAAGATCCATGACGTGGATGTAATCACGGACACCGGTACCGTCCGGCGTGGGATAGTCGTTGCCGAACACGAGCACCTTGTCGCGCCGGCCGACGGCGACTTGTGCCACAAATGGGAGCAAATTGTTGGGGGTGCCCTGTGGGTCCTCGCCAATGAGGCCCGATTCGTGTGCCCCCACAGGGTTGAAGTAACGGAGCAAGGCAATGCTCCAGTTCGGGCTGGCAGCGCCAAGATCCGAGAGGATATCCTCGATCTGCTCTTTGGTCCGGCCATAGGGATTAGTGGCGTCCAAAGGCGATTTTTCGATCAGCGGGACCTCCTCCGAAGCCCCATAAACCGTGGCGGAAGAACTGAACACCAGGCGGCGGACGCCTGCTCCTTCCATGCTCTCCAACAGGTTAAGCGTTCCCACAACATTGTTCTTGTAGTACATCAACGGCTTTTCAACGGACTCACCTACCGCTTTGAGGCCCGCAAAATGCACCACAGCATCGAAGCCGCCCTCCGCGAAAACCTTGTCGATGGCGGCACCATCCAGCAGATCAAGCTCCCGGAAATCAACCGGCTTACCCGTCAACTCTTCGACCCTGCGCAATGATTCGGGGCTCGAGTTCAACAGGTTATCGACCACTACGACGTCGTGGCCCTCTTCAAGGAGGCAGAGTGTCGTGTGCGATCCGATGTAGCCGGCGCCACCGGTGACCAATATCTTCATGCACACCAGTCTAGGGTGGCCACCAATGCCGACAGCAAGCGCCGCCAGGTCCGAGGTGGCAGCTTAGCCCCGACGCTAGGATGTTCAGCATGACAAACCCTGATTCCGCCCTGTCGCGCCGCACCCAAGACGAGTCCAGCAAGGTGCTGAACGTGGGCGTCTCCATGCTCACTCTCGTCCCGGGAGGGATGGGCGGCAGCGAGACCTACGCCCGTGAGCTCACGCGCCAACTTGCTGCATCCAACACGGTCAAGGCAACCTGCTACGTCAACGATGCAGCACGGGGTTTCTCAGAGGGGACGGACGAAATAGTGGTTCCCGGGCTCGCTGGAGGCTCTTCCACCGGTCAACGACTGGCCACACTGGCAAAGGGGATGATCAAGAGGAAGTCCATCCTCGGTTCAATGCGTCCTATGGATGTCTTCCACGTTCCGTTCACGGTCCCGCTGCCCAAGCCGGCCAAGGAAACACCATTCGTCCAGACTCTGCTCGACGTACAGCACCTTGACCTCCCGGAACTTTTTGGTCCGGCCGACAAGCTCTACCGCAAAGTCTTTTACGAAAAAGCGGCCCGCGATGCGGATGCGATCGTGACTATCAGCGACTTCGCAAAGGAGAGCATTGTCAACCATCTGGGAATCGATCCGGGGAAGATCTTTACCGCGCACCTTGGCGTCGACGCAAAAGAGTTCACGCCGAACCTGGGACAACGGGGCAAGTTCATCATGTACCCGGCGAGGGGCTGGAAGCATAAGAACCATGCCACCCTCTTCGAGGCCATGAAACTGCTCGCTGTCTCCGACCCAGAACTGCGCCTCATACTGACCGGTGGAGCACTCGACACGCTCACGGATATCCCTGCCAACGTAGAAGTCCGAGGCCTCGTGCCGTTGGCCGAGCTCAGGGAACTGTACCGGACCGCCGCCTGTATGGTCTTCCCAAGTCTCTATGAGGGCTTTGGGCTCCCTCCGCTGGAAGCGATGGCCTCCGGTTGCCCTGTGGCGAGCTCCACGGCGGGGTCCTTGCCCGAAATAGTCGGTGACGCAGCCGTTCTCTTCGATCCTGAAGACCCTGAGGCCATTGCATCCGCGGTCCGGACCGCCATAGCCCGGACGGAAGAATTGCAAACGCTTGGATTGCGGCAGGTACAGAAGTTCACTTGGAAGCACTGCGCCGAAGTTCACGAGCAGGCCTACCGCTACGCCTTCAACCGGCGTACCAGGGACAGCTCCGCAGCCTGAGCCAGCGGACGGCTCCCCGGGTCAATTCGCCCGCCATATATAGTGGCATAAGCCCAGCAAACAATATCTAAGGACCTTTCCATGCCCCGTGCGCTAATTACCGGAATCACTGGCCAGGACGGCCTGTACCTCGCCGAGCTTCTTGTCTCGAAGGGCTACGAAGTGTTTGGCCTCATCCGGGGACAGAACAACCCGAAGCACGACCTGGTCCGCCAGACCGTTCCTGAAGTCAAGCTGCTGACCGGGGATCTGACGGATGTCTCCTCACTGGTGCGGGTGCTCGGCATCGCTCAGCCCGACGAGGTGTACAACCTCGGGGCAATCTCCTTCGTGGCCTACTCTTGGGAAAACGCCTCACTGACCAGTGATGTGACGGGCAAGGGCGTCCTGAACATGCTCGAAGCTACGCGTCTTTACGCCGGTGATGACATCTCCAAGGTGCGTTTCTACCAGGCGTCCTCCTCCGAGATGTTCGGCAAGGTCCAGCAGGTGCCTCAAACGGAGGAAACCCTCCTCTGGCCTCGATCGCCCTATGGGGTCGCCAAGGTATTCGGCCACTACATGACCATCAATTACCGCGAGTCCTACGGCATGCACGCATCCAGTGGCATCCTGTTCAACCATGAATCGCCGCGTCGCGGGCCGGAATTCGTAACCCGTAAAGTTTCTCTCGCCGTTGCACGCATCAAGCTGGGCCTGCAGAACGAGATTGTGCTCGGAAACCTCGACGCCAAGCGTGACTGGGGCTTTGCCGGGGACTACGTCGAAGCCATGTGGCTTATGCTCCAGCAGCCGGAGGCTGATGATTACGTCATCTCCACCGGCGAAACCCATTCGATCGAAGAACTTCTCCAAGCGGCATTTGATGCAGCGGGCCTTGATGATTGGCGGCAGTATGTCAGGCAGGACCCGCGCTTCATGCGTCCTGCTGAAGTTGACCTGCTGATCGGAAACGCCGCAAAGGCGCAGGAAAAGCTCGGCTGGAAGCCGAAGGTTTCCTTCAATGAGCTTGTTCGCATGATGGTGGAGAACGACATTGCCGAGCAGTCGGCCCTGATGCGGTGAATCGGCAGAACAACGCTGGAACAGGCCCCGGCACCGCTTTCATTACGGGCGTAACAGGGCAGGACGGCTCTTATCTGGCGGAATCGCTCCTGTCCCAGGGTTGGGAGGTGCATGGCCTCGTCCGCCACGCGCCGGCACACGTCAACGACGGCGAGACTACCGTTGACGGGGTTGAATACCACCTTGGCGATTTGTCCCGGCCGAATGACGTGGGCTCAGTCCTGAAATCTGTCACGCCGGACCTGGTGTTCAACCTGGGCGGCATCAGCTCTGTGTATCAGTCCTGGCAGCAACCCTACGAGACGGCAATGGTTTCCGGCGCTTCCGTGGTGTCCATGCTCGAGGCGACGTGGCAGCTGCAGCAGGCTACCGGGAAGGAAATACGCTTTCTTCAAGCTTCCAGTGCCGAATTGTTTGGAGAGGCAAAGTCTGCGCCGCAGAACGAAAGGACGCCTATAAGCCCGGTATCTCCATACGGCGCTGCTAAAGCGTTTGCCCATCACGCGGTCAGTGTCTACCGGGGACGCGGGATGTTTGCAGCATCAGCGATTCTCTACAATCACGAATCTGTGCGCCGCCCGGCTAAATTCGTGACCCGCAAGATCACCGCTGGGGCCGCGGCGATCGCAGCCGGCAAGCTGGACAAGCTTTCCTTGGGCAACCTGAACGCTGTGCGGGACTGGGGCTGGGCGCCTGACTTCGTCGACGCCATGGAAAGGATCGTAAGCGCGGCCAACCCTTCGGATTTTGTGGTGGCCACCGGCGTTTCGCATTCCGTGCAGGACTTTGTGGAGGCAGCTTTCGCCGCGGTTGGCATCGACAACTGGCGGTCTGTGGTGGAGCTCGACGAATCTCTGTCGCGTCCCAGTGATGCCGCTGAGATGAGGGGAGACATCACCAAAATCTCCTCCGAGTTGGGATGGCGGCCGTCGATGGACTTTGAGTCCCTCGTGGCCGCGATGGTGAGGAACGACGAAGATCTGCTGGCAAAGGACAAGGCCCCGCAGCTTTAACATTTGTATCAAAGGCAACTCTGGTTACATGAGTAACATTGGTGCTACATTGGCCGGGTCACAAAGGCTGTGGGGACAGTTTTCACTTCTCCGCGTCGGAAATGACGACCCGATTCTCATCGCCATATGTGCATTGCCGGCCGGAGTAAGTAATGAGCCCCAAGTCTCCCCATCCCTCTCAGGATGCCAGTCCCTTAAAAGGCCGGCGCATGCTGGCAGCGGCGGTTCTGACTGCCTCACTTGTCGGATCCCTGCTCGTTCCCGCAGCGCTGGCCAGCGCCGCGGAACAGCCGGGGTCCGGCCAGGGAAGCACATCGCCGCTGGCGCCCCCCTCGGCGTCGCCCACTGCCAGTGCTGGACAGCCGCCCGCCCTCCCCCAGGAG
>NZ_VHIJ01000074.1:0-29662 GCF_006680095.1 Pseudarthrobacter sp. B4EP4b
GGAAGGGGGAGCGGGCCCGGGATGCTAGACTGGTGGAACTTGATGTGCAGTGATGCCCATGTGCCCCTTCATTTAGGGGACAGGGCTTTTTTCATGTGAGAGGCACATCCTGCGTCGATGAACGCGTTCCATTTGGTCCCGGCCGCCGCTTTGAATAAGCGGCAGCAGGCTGGTTGATCACCTGACTTTTCTTCGGCGAACCCCCTGGGCCAACCGGCGCCGGGGGCCGATATCCGCACGGATACCGCCTGAAAGACCTTTGACTTTGACTACTTTTGCTGCCCTCGGCACGCCCAAGGCCCTTGCCGACACCCTCACCGCCCAGGGAATCGAAACTCCGTTCCCCATCCAGGTGAAGACCCTCCCTGACACGCTGGCAGGACGCGACGTCCTGGGCCGCGGCCGCACCGGCTCCGGCAAGACCATCGCCTTCGCCATCCCGCTGGTGGCACGCCTCGCCGAGCGCGAAGCCCCGTACTTCCGCAAGCCCGGCCGCCCCATGGGCCTGGTGCTGGCACCCACGCGTGAACTGGCCACCCAGATCAACGCCACCATCGAGCCGCTGGCCAAGGCCGCCGGCCTGAACACCACCGTGATCTACGGCGGCATCTCCCAGGCACGCCAGGAGAAGGCCCTGCGCGCCGGCGTCGACATTGTTATTGCCTGCCCCGGCCGCCTGGAGGACCTGATCCGCCAGCGCATCCTCACCCTCGAGGCCGTGGAAATCACCGTCCTGGACGAGGCCGACCACATGGCCGACCTCGGCTTCCTGCCCGTGGTGAAGAAGCTCATGGACATGACCCCCAGCCAGGGCCAGCGACTGCTCTTCTCCGCCACCCTGGACAACGGCGTGGACAAGATCGTCCAGCGCTACCTGTCCAACCCGCTCACCCACTCCGTGGACGACCCGCAGGCCGCGGTCACCACCATGGAGCACCACGTCCTGGTAGTCAACGACCAGACCGTCAAGAAGCAGCTGATCGTGGAGCTCGCCTCCGGCGCCGGCCGCCGCGTCCTCTTTATGCGGACCAAGCACCACGCCCGCAAGCTCGCCAAGACCCTGACCGACGCCGGGATCCCCGCCGTGGACCTGCACGGCAACCTCTCGCAGAACGCCCGTGACCGCAACCTCGCCGAGTTCTCCTCCGGCGACGTCCGCGTCCTGGTCGCTACCGACGTCGCCGCCCGCGGTGTGCACGTGGACGACGTCGAACTGGTCATCCACGTTGACCCGCCCACAGAGCACAAGGCATACCTGCACCGCTCAGGCCGTACCGCCCGCGCAGGTTCCGACGGCACCGTGGTGACCATCACCCTGCCCGAACAGCAGACCGACGTGAAGAAGCTGATGAAGGCTGCCGGCGTGGACGTCAGCTTCGAGCGCGTCACCGCCACGTCGCCCATAGTGGGCGAGCTCGTGGGTGAAATCGCGGACAAGATTGATCCGCGGACCCGCGCTGCGCTGCTGGCAGCCAAGGCTGCCAAGCAGGGCGGCGGCACCTCCACCGGTGCCAACGCCGAGCGCAAGCGCGCCCGCCGCCAGGCTTCCCCGGTTGCCGGTGGCCGCGGCGGCCGCGGTGGACGAGGCAAGGTTTCTGCCGAGCCCGTCCGCACCGATGTTCCCCGCGCCGAGCGCCGGGCAGCAGCCTTCGAAGGCCGCACTGAAGCCCGTGCAGCGTTCGACAAGGTTGCCGAGCAGAACGAAGACCGCGCCATTGCCGCAGCAGCGGCCCGCCGCAACGCCCGCGGCCGCGGCACTGCTTCGACGCACCGCAACGACGTCCCCGCGGCAGGTGGCCGTGCATCGGCCGGCCGCGGTTCAGACGGCCGTGCAGAGTCACGCGTCACCCGCAGCGACGCTCCCCGCGGCGGCACCGGCCGTCCCGCATCCTCAGGCCGTCCGGCTTCCTCCGGCGGCCAGCGCAACGGACGTCCGGCCACCGGGCAGCGCGCAGCAGCAGCCGGCGCAGGTGCCCGTACGGGTGGCCAGCGCTCCGCAGGTGCAGGCGCAACCGGCGGCAACAAGGCCGTCTGGTCTTCCAACACCGGTGGAACGTCCGGCGGATCCTACGGCTCCGGCAACGGTGGCAACGGCGGTGGCTCAGGCCGTCCCGCCCGCAGCGGCCCGCGCCGTGCCTCGGCTCCGGCGTCGAACGAACGCCGCAGCCGCTAATCCCCACCGGGTTTCGCTCCCCACCGGCCCCCTAGCCTCGCAAGCGCGGCCAGGGAACCCGGCCGGTGTGGGCCCGGCTCAACCACCGTTTGGTTCACCAGCCGCGGGCGCGCCACTCCTCCAGGTGCGGGCGCTCCGCACCAAGGGTGGTGGGTTTGCCGTGGCCGGGGTGCACAATGGCCGAGTCCGGGTAGGCACCAAACAGCCGCTCGGTGACGTCATCCAACAGCTGGGTGAACCGCGCGGGATCCTTCTGGGTGTTGCCCACCCCGCCGGGAAACAGCGAGTCGCCGGAAAAGATGTGCGCGGGACCCTCGGGATCCTCGTACACGAAAGCGATGGAACCCGGCGTGTGGCCACGCAGGTGCACAGCCGTCAGGTCGAAGCCGTCGAAATTCCCAACGTCGCCGTGGCTGAGCCGCACGTCCACTCCCACGGGCAGCGCATCGGCGTCGTCCGTCCCGGCAGCGGTGCGCGCCCCGGTTGCGTCCACCAGCTCCTTCAGCGCCCGGACGTGGTCCCAGTGCTGGTGGGTGGTGGCGATCAGCGCCAGCTTCGGCGCGGCTGACGTGTCACCGGCACCGTCCTGCAGCAGCTGCCGGATGGCCGGAAGGTCATCGGCGGCGTCGATCAGCACCTGCGCGCCACTGGCTTTGGCGGTGAGCAAGTACACGTTGTTGTCCATCTCGCTGACGGAAATCCGCCGGATGGTCAGCGCAGGCAGGTCATAAATCAGTGAGTCCATGGGCATCAGTCTAGGGACGCCTGATAGAGGCCCCTGGTTACTCGCGGCCTTCGGACACCCAATTGGGATCTGCCGAGCGGGAGCCGACGACGGCGTCCGAGGCTTCGGCGAGCGCGTCAAGCTGCGCCGGGGTCAGGTCCAGGGACAGGGCGCCCAGGTTTTCATCTATCCGGTGCGTTTTGCGCGTGCCGGGGATGGGGACCACGGGAAGGCCCAGCCGCCTGCCTTGGGCGAGCAGCCAGGCCAAGGCCACCTGGGCAGGTGTTGCATCCAGCTCGTCAGCCACGGCCTGGACAGTGTCCACCACGGCCTGGTTGGCACTGGCCGCATCCGGGGCGAAGCGGGGGATCCGGCGTCGGAAGTCCTTCTCGCCCAGTTTCGATGGGTCAATGGTGCCGGTGAGGAATCCCCGGCCCAGCGGCGAGTACGGCACACCCACTCCCAGGGCGGCCGCGGCAGGAACAACGTTGCGTTCCACGTCGCGGCTCCAGATGGACCATTCACTCTGGACCGCCGCAATGGGGTGGACGGCTGAGGCTTCTTCGAGCTCCTGGGCCGTCACCTCGGACAGGCCAAGGTGTTTGACCTTGCCTTGCTGTACAAGCTCCGCCATGGCCTCCACGGTTTCCACAATCGGAACGCGGAGGTCGCGGCGGTGCATGTAGTAAAGGTCGATCACATCAGTGCCCAGCCGTTGCAGGCTGTGGTCCACTGCCTGCCGGATGTAGCCGGCGTCGCCGCGGATGTCCGTGTATCCGTCCGCCGGCGTGCCCACCAGGCCGAACTTGGTGGCCAGCTGGACCTCGTCCCGTCGCTCCTTCAGCAGTTGAGCGATCAGTTCCTCGTTGCTGCCTCCGCCATAGATATCCGCGGTGTCAATAAAGCTGACACCGGAGTCGACGGCGTGATGCAGCGTCCGGAGCGCGTCTCCGGGATCCACCTCGCCGTAAACCGGTGTGAGGGCCATTCCGCCGAAACCGAGGGGACTGACGTCGAGGCCGTCGCCGAGCCGGACTGTTGCTGCCATGGGTTCTCCTGTTCTTTTCTTTACGGTTTTCGGGACCGGTCAGTTCCAGGGGATGATCCGGTCCGCTGCCGCCCGGGTCGCCTGGATCAGTACCGCATTGGCCTCGTCCGGGCCGTTGGTCCAGGCCTCCGCTGCCAGCCGGTCCATTCCGAACCGCATGTGCCGTTCCACCAGGCGGCTGAGCCGGAGGGCCGGGGGCGTTTCCACAAACCACACTTCGTCCAGCTGCGCCCGGATGTCCTTCCACGGCTCCTGCTCCGCCAGCAGGTAGTTTCCCTCGGTGATGACGAGGGGCACGTCGGCCGGGATGGCGATGGACGCAGCCACTGGCTCGTCGAGGGTGCGCCGGAACTCCGGGGCGTAAACGACTGACTCGTCGCGGCGTACCAGGCGGCGCAGCAGCGAAAGGTACCCGCCGGCGTCGAACGTGTCCATGGCACCCTTGCGCTGCCGCAACGGCGTGCCGTCAATGATGGAGTTGCCCAGGTGGAAACCGTCCATGGGCACCACTACGGCCATCCCGGGCCCAAACTGCCGTTGGATCCATTCTGCGAAGGTGGATTTCCCTGATCCCGGGGCGCCGGTGATGCCCAGGATGGTCCGGGTTCCGGGCGTCAGCCTGGCGCGCAGGGCGTCCATCGCCTGGGTGATCTCGGGTGAGTCCATGGCAAAAGACTAGACCGCACCGGCGATCGGGCCGCTGAACCTCCCCACCTTTTGCTTTCCGGGAAGGCGCGGCCGACGGCGATTTGCCGGGTCACGCCGTCGGCAGCCTTGAAAGGTGGGGAGACTCAGCAAGGTGGGGAGACTCAGCGGCGGGAAGGGGATGCCGCTTCAGGCCTCCGGGTCGCTGTGCCTGACGGCAGTGCCTTGAGCCCGGCCGCACAGCCCACGATCCCGGCGATAAAGACAACTTTCACCACACTGAAGGGTTCCACTCCGGTGGCCATTGCCCAGCCCACGGTCAGTGCCGCCCCGATTCCGACCCACACTGCGTACGCGGTGCCCAGCGGGATGTGGCGGATGGCCATGCCCAGGCCCAGCATGCTGAGGGTTGCTGTCACGGCAAAAACGAGGGTGGGGAGGGGCTTGCTGAAGCCGTCGGATAGTCCAAGGGCTGTGGCCCACACTGCTTCCAGGACGGCAGATGCCAGGAGAACCAGCCAGGGGATTGAACGCTTCAACATCACGCCACCACCTTCAGGCCGACCACGCACACGGCGATGCCGGACAGCAGGAGGAGGCGTGCGGCCGTCGGACGCTCCACCTTGGTGACGATGGCGTACGCGGAGGTCAGCACCACGCCCACGCCCACCCAGACGGCGTACGCAGTGCCGGTGGGGATGGACTGCATAGCGATGGCCAGGCCGCCGGTGCTGGCCGCGACGGACACCAGGAACAGCGCTGCGGGGGCAAGCCGGCGGCGGCCGGAAGCCTGGAAGGTGCGGTGCAGGGCTGCGGCCCACACGGCTTCAAGGGCGCCGGATAAAAGAAGGATTAACCACGACATGACAGATCCTTTGGCCAGTCTTGTCGCGTGCCGGGTACTGAACCGTCGTCCGGAGGCTCCCTCACGGAGCCTTGGCTTCAAGCGTAGCAACGCCCGACGCCGGGCGGCCACCTATGGTGCCCAACCTCACCACCATGCGACACCCGGCGCCGGGAGGACGTTAGAGGGTGCCGCCGGCAGCTACGGGGGCAGCGGCGTCGCGGCCGCCATCGCCCACGGTTTCGCGGGCGATAAAGTTCTCGATATCGAACAGGTTGTCCGCGCGCTCGGCGATGTTCAGGAGCGTGGTCATGGAGGCCACTTCCTCCACCTGCTCCTTCAGGAACCAGAGCATAAACTGCTCGCCCAGGGCATCGTTTTCACCGCGGGCAGCCCGGAACAGGTCCTCAATGTTTTTGGTGACTTCCTTTTCCTGCTGCAGCGCAAGGGCCAGGGGCTCGGTGACGGAGGCGAAGTCGTTGCGCACTGCAGGAACCCCGGGAATGGTGAACTCAATGTCCCGGTCCAGCATGTACTGCACCATCATCATGGCGTGGTTCCGCTCCTCCACCGACTGCCGGAAGAAGTAGCGGGCCAGTTGTGGGAGGTCCTGGTTGGCGAACCAGGTGGCCACCGCAATGTACTGCTGCGATGCCGTGAATTCGTTGCCGATCTGGGTGGACAGGAGCGCATTGAACGATGATGTGGTCATAGCCCGAGTCTAGGGACGGCCGGAGCCAGTGACCAGTGTGGAAAGGCTCTGCTACTGGAAGGCGAGGCTGCCCTACTCCGCGGCGGGTTCGTCCTCCACGGGGTCGATCGAGACAACGGCCAGGAAGCCGCGGCCCAGAACGTCCGGGGTGTCGACGTCGGAACCCACCACGGCGTCGTACCGCGCCAAGGGCTCTGGTTCTTCCGTCCCCACGGCAACGGTGGCCTGGCCCTGCAGCAGGATCCCGAACGAGCCTTCAAAAAGGGGCTTCGCACGCTTCTTCGAGAGTTCGATGATGGATGTGTAGCCCTTGAAACGTCCGGCGCGGGTGATGACGTTGAGGTCCCGGATATCCCCCGTGGGGAGCTTCGCCTGCGTGGCGGCCCCGCCCGGGAAGCGGAAGGGACGGTACTTCTCCAGCGGGCGTTCGGCACCGTCCACGGTCAGCAGCAGGAGCTCACCCTCCACAACAGTCAGCACCCGCTCCATCCCGGGAAAAGGGGAGAAATCACCGGCCTTGCTCACGTCCGCGATGCTGACCCGCCAGTCCCAGCCGCCGTCCTTTGCCGAACCGTCCGCGGGGTGGCTGGCCAGTTGGCGCGTGATGCCGCCACCATTACGCCAGGGCTCGGGCTTGAGGCTTGCAAAGCGGATAATCTCCATGGGCCCAGCCTAGTTCCCGGCCGGACATCCCGGCGTCGCGGGTTGGCCCCTTCCCTGCTACTCTCCTCCGGGGGGACAACACGAAAACAGCCTGAAGGAGCCGGGAATGTTCGTCAAAGTGTGTGGTCTCAGCACGCCTGAATCAGTCCGTGAAGCAGTTGATGCCGGGGCTGACGCCGTCGGTTTCGTCCTGACGGCGAGCCCGCGCGTGGTGTCGCCGTCACAGGCGCACTCGTTGCTGGCGCACGTCCCCTCCGGCGTTTCGCCCATCGGCGTGTTCCGCCACGAGCCGGTGGCAGACGCCGTCGCCATTGCCCGCGCCGCCGGGCTGGAATGGATCCAGCTGCACGGCGCACGGTCCCGCCAGGACGTGGCCATGGTGCACGACGCCGGGATGAAGCTGATCAGGGCAGTCACCACGGGTGCCGCTGCAGAGGAGTTTGAGGACTGGGGCGAGGACCTGCTGCTGATCGACGCCGCGGTGCCCGGCTCGGGTGAGGCCTGGGACTACGCCTCCGTGGCCGCGATGCCTGTCCTCCAAGGCCGCCACTGGCTCCTGGCCGGGGGACTGGACCCGGTCAACGTGGGCAGCGCGTCAACAGCAGCCCATGCATGGGGCGTAGATGTCTCCTCGGGTGTTGAAGCTTCCCGGGGCGTCAAGGACCTGGCCAAGATCCGCGCGTTTGTCCAGGCTGCAAAGGGCGCTGCCCCGGTCAAGGCTTAGTCCACCCAGTCCCGCTTAGTTCACCCGGTCCAGCGGGAGTTCAGGGGCCAGTCAGGGCATGCCCCCATCCTTTTGTCAGACCCTCCGGGGCACAATGGGTGGATGAAGACACTCCTCAACATCATCTGGCTGGTTTTCGGCGGTTTCTGGCTCGCGCTCGGCTATTTCGCCGCCGGTGTGATCTGCTGCGTGCTGATCGTCACCATCCCGTGGGGCATCGCCTCGTTCAGGATCGCGGCGTACACGCTGTGGCCCTTCGGCCGGATGGTGGTGGACAAGCCTGGCGGCACCGGGGTGTTCTCGCTGCTGGGCAACGTCATCTGGCTGCTGGTGGCCGGAATCTGGATCGCCGTCGGCCACGTGGTTACCGCGTTCGCCATGGCTGTGACCATCATCGGCATCCCGCTGGCCATCGCCAACCTGAAGCTCATCCCGGTGTCACTGATGCCGCTGGGCAAACAGATCGTCCCCACCAGCGCGCCGTTTGTTGCGACGTACCGGTAGGGACGGTTCCAGGTTCAAAGGACGTGTCCTGGCGGTCAGCCCGCCGCTTCGTCGGGACGCAGTGCGCGCAGTATGCAGAACTCGTTCCCGTCCGGGTCCGCCATCACCACCCAGGTGACGTCCGGGCCCTGGCCAACGGAAACGCGCCTGGCGCCAAGGGCTTCCAGCCGCGCCACCTCCGCGTCACGGTCTTTGGGCCGCAGGTCCAGGTGGACCCTGTTCTTGAGTTCCTTCCGCTCGGGCACTTTGAGGAAGAGCAGGTCAGGGGACACGCCGTCTTCAGGGCTGCCTGCCGGTGGTTCCAGCACAATCTCGTCGTCCGCCTCATAGGTGCGGCGCCACCCGAGAGCTTTTTCCCAGAAATCCGCGGGCACCTTCGGGTCGGTGGAATCAATGCTGATGGCTTGGATACGCAGGGTCATCGGAGCAGTGTTGCATCCGGGGACAGGAGCCGTAAAGGGTCCCGCCCCAGCCCGAAGTAGAGCCTTGGCGGGCAGGCTAACCCGGCGAACCCTCAGCGCGGGCTGAAAAACCCGCCCGCCAAAATGGCCACCGCATCACTTCCGTCCAGCTCGGCGGCGATATCGACGTCGGCCGCGTAGCCCGCGCCGGACAATTCAAGTCCGCTGGCGCATCCCTGCAGCATCTCCCGCAGCCGCGGCTCTGCGGCCTCGAACACCGCCGCTGCCGCGAGGGCTTCCGGCGAGTAGCCGTGCCGGCCAACGTCAGCCTCGTAACCGCCCTTGCCCGCAGCGGCGAGGCCGGCGATAAATGCTCCCGCCCCGATCTGGTCCTCCACGGCGGGACGGAGGGTGCCGTCCGGCCATCGTTCCCCGGCAGCCACCACGGCGATCACCGCGTCGGGCGGCAGATGGGCGGCCACCCAGTCTGCCGTTGCCCCTGCATTGCGCAGGCACACGGCGGCCACCAGCGGGACTTCACCGGCCAGTTCGTGGCAGAGGGCGGACCCGTTCGGCGATGGCAGCACCACACGCTCCAGGGATTCCGCGGACCGGATGCTGGCGGGGGACAGGCTGAGCCCGCCGCCGTTGCGGGGCCCTGCCAGCTGCGCATGGTGGTGGGCGGCGAAGTCCTCCGCCCGGGTGTCCTTCCAGGGAAAGGGGAAGATGTCGGCGCCCCGGTCCAGGGCCACACTGACGCACGTGCTGAAGGACAGGACGTCCACCACCACGGCAAGGTCCGCCCCGGACGTGACTGTCCTGGCGCCGTCGAGCCCCCATTCGAGCCGGACTGTATAGGCCAGCTGCCGGTGGGCGGCACTCGCGGTGACTGTGTGGCGGGGGTTGGAGGTGGGCGCGTTCACGCGAGCTCCCCCATCAGGTTCCGGTGCGCGGTGTCCAGCCACAGCTCTTTCGCCCGCTGTGTGTGGAAGAGGGGGTCAAGTTCCAGCAGCTGGCGGACGACGGCGGCGCGTCCGGCCGCGAAGTCGGCGTCGCCGATGTGCGCGTAATCCTGGCGGACGTCCGCCACGTAGCGGGCATACTCGTCCGGTTCCCCGCCGAGGACGGAAAGATCCGCGTCGCAGAGGAGGGCGCCGTCGTGGTCCCCTGGCTCGGGGCGGTGGTCCGACGTCAGCCGCACCAGCCGTGCCACCTCGGCGGCCTCACCCTCCGGCAGGCCCGCAGCGTCCAGCCGCTCCTCCGCGAGGCAGGCAGACTCCTCTTCATCCTGGCCGGCCACACCACGGTAAACGGCATCATGGAACCAGGCTGCGAGCAGCACGGTGCGCGGCGGGTCGGCGGGATCCGTCAGCAGATCGAGGGCTTCCAGCACAGAAAGCAGGTGGGTGCAGCCGTGGTACTTGCGGTGGGGTTCGCTCCAGCGGTCCAGGAGATCCAGGAAGAGCGCGTCGTGGCCCGGCATGATGGCATCCCACCGGTTGAACAGCGGCACTTTGAGCGACTTGTTCCGCTGGCGGGCCGGGATGCGAAGGCCGCTGGCGATCAGCTTGCGGACCAGGACCCGGGCCTCGACGGTAACCGCTCCGGCTGCCACCAGGTCATCGTAACGGCGTTCCGCCACGTCATAGTGGTCGCCGTCGAAGGCCCGCTCCGGGATACCCGCTGCGGCGGCGAAATCGTGCAGCTCCTCCAGCGACGAGTCCGACACCAGGTGCGAAAAGTGCGTTCCGTGGGCAGGCCAGAGCGGCGGATCAATGTAGACGGCCATGGAGGAAGTCTAGTGCTGTCCCTCCAGCAAGCGGCGCGAGGTGGAAGGCGGGCCCGGAAATACGGAGTGAAACTAGGAGAAGCACCGCAAATGCGCCCTACACTGATGAAATGACAATCATCCGCGTTTCCGAAGCCGCCCGGTTCCTGGGCGTCAGCGACGATACAGTGCGCCGCTGGATGGACAACGGGTCACTGACGCCGGTGAAGGACCCGGGCGGCCGGCTTGCCGTGGACGGCCTGGAGCTCGCCCGGCATGCGCAGAAGCTCGCCCAGCTGCCCGAGGATCCGCACCGGACCGGCAGCTCGGCACGGAACCGGTTCGTGGGCCTGGTGACCGGCATAACCGCGGACAAGGTCATGGCCCAGGTGGAGCTCCAGTGCGGGCCCTTCCGGGTGGTGTCCCTGATGAGCAGCGAGGCAGTCCGGGACCTAGGACTGGAACTCGGCTCAGTGGCCACCGCTGTGGTCAAGGCCACCACGGTGATCATCGAAACGCCGCAGGGGAGAGCACTATGAAAGGACTGACCGGGCTGCTGGCGGCCATTGTCTTGATGGCGCTCGCCGGTTGCTCCACGGGCGCTGGTTCGCCTTCCGGGGATGCGTCCGCTGCGGGTTCATCCGCCGGGAGCAGCGGTGGGGAAGCCCTGACAGTTTTTGCCGCAGCTTCCCTCAAAAACAGTTTTACCGAACTGGCAAAGACCTACGAAGCCGCCCACCCCGGCAGCAGCGTCACGCTCAGCTTCGCCGGTTCCGCAGACCTGGCCACCCAGATCAACCAGGGTGCGCCGGCAGACGTCTTCGCCTCGGCGGACACGAAGAGCATGGACAAGCTGCAGCAGGCCGGGCTGGTGGACGGCAATCCCCGTATCTTCGCCACGAACACCCTGGCCATCGCCGTGCCGCCTGGCAACCCCGCAGGCATCCGTTCCTTCGCCGACCTCGCGAAACCGGGAACACGGCTGGTCCAGTGTGCCCCGCAGGTCCCGTGCGGGGCAGCCGCGACCGTCATCGAACAGCAGACAGGAACGCTTTTGAGCCCGGTCAGCGAGGAAAATTCCGTGACGGATGTACTCGGCAAGGTGGTCTCCGGGGAAGCGGACGCCGGGTTGGTCTATGTCACCGACGTCAAGGCTGCAGCAGGAAAAGTGGAAAGCGTTGCCTTTCCCGAAGCCGCTGGTGCAGTCAACAGCTACCCGATCGCCGCACTGTCCGGCAGCCGGAACGGCGCGGCCGCGCAGGCCTTCCTGGACCTCGTGACCGGCCCGGAGGGCCAGCAAGTGCTGGCAGATGCCGGTTTCGGCGGCGGCCGGCAGTGAGCGGCACAACGTGAGCCACGCCTACCGCGGCGTTCCCCGCTGGACCTACGTGGTGGCGGTGCTGGCCGCAACGGTGGTGATCCTGCCGCTGTTCGCCATGGTGGCCAGGGTGAATTGGGCAAACTTCCTTCCCCTGGTCACCTCGGAATCGGCCGTTTCCGCTCTGGGCCTGAGTCTGCGGACGTCCGCGGCAAGCACGATTCTGTGCATCGTCCTGGGGGTGCCGCTGGCCCTGGTCCTGGCCCGCGGGAGGTTCCGGCTGCAGGGGCTCCTGCGCTCGCTGGTGCTGCTCCCGCTGGTGCTGCCGCCGGTGGTGGGCGGCATTGCACTCCTCTACATGTTCGGCCGTCAAGGCCTCCTCGGCCGGACCCTGGAAGTCCTGGGCCTGCAGATCGCCTTCACCACCACCGCTGTGGTCCTGGCCCAGACGTTTGTTGCCTTGCCGTTCCTCGTGGTCAGCCTGGAGGGTGCGCTGCGGACCGGCGGTGAACGGTACGAAGCCGTGGCGGCAACCCTGGGCGCCTCTCCCGGCCGCGTCTTCCGGAGCGTCACGCTGCCCCTGGTGCTGCCCGGGCTGGCCTCCGGCGCCGTACTGTCCTTTGCCCGCAGCCTGGGGGAATTTGGTGCCACGCTCACGTTCGCAGGCAGCCTGCAGGGGGTGACCCGGACCCTGCCGCTGGAAATCTACCTGCAGCGTGAAACAGACCCGGACGCCGCCGTCGCCCTTTCCCTCGTCTTGGTGGCCGTGGCAGTCGCCGTCGTGGCACTTGCTTACCGGCGGCCTGCAGGCGCGGGGGTGGCCTTTTGGAAGCAACGGACGACGCCGGCTGCCGCAGCGGGCAGGGACGTCCTGTGACATTCGCGCTTGAGGCAGCCGTGGCCGGCAGGGGGTTCGACGTGGCACTGGGGCTGGGACCCACGGAAACGGTAGCCGTCATGGGCCCGAACGGGGCCGGCAAATCGACGCTGCTGTCCGTCATCGCGGGCCTGCTGAAGCCAGACAACGGCCGGGCTGAGCTTAACGGCCGCACACTGTTCGAGCTCTCGGCCGGCCGGGGCACGTGGACGCCGCCCCACCACCGCGGCACCGCGCTGCTCGCCCAGGAACCGCTGCTGTTCCCTCATCTGAACGCACTGGAGAACGTGGCTTTCGGGCCTCGCAGCGCCGGTGTGTCCAGGAAGCAGGCCAAGGCGGAGGCGCTGCACTGGCTCGCCGAGGTGGAAGCGCTGGATCTCCAGGCCAGGCGCCCGGCGGAGCTGTCCGGCGGGCAGGCACAACGTGTTGCCGTTGCCCGGGCGCTCGCCGCGGACCCCGGGCTTCTTCTCCTCGACGAGCCCATGGCGGCGCTGGACATCCACTCGGCACCCCTGCTGCGCCGCCTGCTTAAGCGGGTCCTGGCCGGACGGCAGGCCATCATCATTACCCACGACGTCCTGGACGCACTGATGCTGGCGGACCGGGTTGTCATCCTCGAGAACGGCGGGATTTCGGAAGAAGGACCCACCCGCGAGGTCCTCCAACGGCCGCGTAGTCCATTCGCGGCAGGGCTGGCAGGCCTGAACCTGCTGGCCGGAACCTTGGCCGGAGACGGGATCAGGACCGCCGAGGGCTGGACGGTTGCCGGGCTCTTGGAGGACGGGTACGCCGATGACCGGCGCCCGGAAGGCCGGGGCGGGAACGGGTACCCTGCCGCGCCGGAAGGCGAGAGGGCAGCGGTTGCTGTATTCCCGCCGTCGGCCGTTTCCGTGTTCCTCGATGACGCGCACGGCAGCCCGCGCAATTCGTTTGAGGTTGCCATTACCGACCTCGAACCGCACGGCGACTTCATCCGGGTCAGGGCCGGAAGCCTCGCGGCGGACATCACTCCCGCTGCTTCCGCCGACTTGGGACTGGTCCCCGGCCTGCAAGTGCACTTCGTGGTGAAAGCAACATCGGTGGTGGTGTACCCGGCCTAATGCCGTCGCCGCCCGGAGCATTACAAAATTAGTCACATCGGTGACAGGCATCACAAATGCCGGGTAAACTCGGCAAAGGGCGGACAAAGCAACCGGCGGGCGGCTTCTGGGGGGAATCACCCGCCGGTTGCTTCGTGGGTCCGGCTAAGTGCTGTCTGCGGCGGCCTACATTCCCGGGAGGTCGAGCGTTTCGTATACCTGAATGCTGGCGCCGGGCATCATGAGGTGCGGATGCCCGTCCAACAGCGCCTCGGCCCCGGCGAGATCCTCCGCCTGGAGGATGGTGTAGCCGCCCACCCCCGTATTGGTTTCTGACGAGCCGGTTGCGTTGATTTCCTTGCCGGTCCCAAGTGGTGTTCCCAGGTCCACGATGCCGTCGCCGGCCCGCTCGGCCCAACTCATCCAGGCTTTCATCCCCTCCTGGGCCGCTTCCGGCGTACTTTCGGCCATCTGTGCCTGGGCTGATTGGGGTGCGATATAGAGAGCAACAAACTTTTTCATTGCGTGTCCCGTCTGCAGTGCGCCGGCAGCACCATTCGCCCCGGTCACAAGCCGATCCTAGGAGGAATCGGATGCGATGGAAACGAAATTTCCCGCACCCTGATGGCAGTGGTTCGCTGTCGGCAAACAGGAAATAAAAAGCACCCCAACCAAAGTTGAGCGTAGTAGACTCAACCCTAAGATCGGATTACCCCCCGAAAGGAGCTCTCTTTGGACGTCAAATTCACTACCAAGAGCCAGGAGGCTCTTTCGGCTGCCGCCATGAACGCCTCCACCATCGGCAACCCCCAGGTGGAGCCCGCCCACCTCCTTAAGGCGCTCATGGACCAGCGCGAAGGCGTGGCGGTGGCGCTTCTGCGTGCCACCGGGGCAGACCCGGACGCCGTCAGCGTGCAGGCGAGCAGCGCCATCAAGGCACTGCCTGCCACCTCCGGCGGTTCCAGCCAGCAGGCACAGCTGTCCCGGCCGGCCCTGCAGGCCATCCAGAATGCCAAGGAGGAAGCGGACCGGCTGGGCGATACCTTCGTCTCCACCGAGGTCCTTCTCCTGGGCCTCTCAGCCGGAAATGATGCGGCAGGGCGTTTGCTGCGCGACGCCGGTGCCTCCCATGAGGCTCTGCTCGCCGCCCTGCCGGGTGTCCGCGGGGACCGGAAGGTCACCAGCCAGGACCCCGAGAACACCTTCCAGTCGCTTGAGAAGTTCGGCACCGACCTCACCGCCATGGCGCGTGCCGGAAAGCTGGACCCAGTCATCGGCCGGGACACGGAAATCCGCCGGATCGTCCAGGTGCTGAGCCGTCGCACCAAGAACAACCCGGTGATCATCGGCGAGCCCGGCGTGGGCAAGACCGCTGTTGTTGAGGGCCTCGCCCAGCGCATTGTGGCCGGTGACGTTCCGGAAAGCCTGCGTGGCAAGACCCTGATCGCCCTGGACCTGGCGTCCATGGTGGCCGGCGCCAAATACCGCGGCGAGTTCGAGGAGCGGCTCAAGGCTGTCCTTGAGGAGATCAAGAACTCCGAAGGCCAGATCGTCACGTTCATCGACGAGATCCACACTGTGGTGGGTGCCGGCGCAACCGGCGATTCCTCCATGGATGCCGGCAACATGCTTAAGCCCATGCTGGCCCGCGGCGAGCTGCGGCTCATCGGCGCCACCACCCTGGACGAGTACCGCGAGAACATCGAGAAGGACCCGGCCCTGGAGCGCCGTTTCCAGCAGGTGTACGTGGGGGAGCCCAGCGTCGAGGACACCATCGGCATCCTGCGTGGCCTGAAGGAGCGCTACGAGGCGCACCACAAGGTGGCCATCGCCGACTCCGCCCTGGTTGCCGCCGCAACCCTGTCCAACCGCTACATTTCCGGCCGCCAGCTGCCGGACAAGGCCATCGACCTGGTGGATGAGGCCGCGTCCCGGCTGCGGATGGAGATCGACTCGGCCCCCGAGGAGATCGACCAGCTCCGCCGCGCCGTGGACCGGCTCACCATGGAGGAGCTGGCCCTGGAAGGCGAGACGGACGCCGCCTCCGTGGAACGCCTCGCGGCGCTCCGTGCGGATAAGGCGGACAAGGAAGAGGAGCTCGCAGCCCTGAATGCCCGCTGGGAGGCCGAAAAGGCCGGCCTCAACCGGGTGGGCGACCTGAAGGCAAAGCTGGATGAGCTCCGCTCCACCGCGGACAAGGCCCAGCGCGAAGGCGACCTGGAGACGGCGTCGCGGATTCTCTACGGCGAGATCCCTGCGTTGGAGCGTGAACTGAACGCAGCCGCTGAGGCTGAGGCCGCCGTCGCGGATAAATCCTCACAGATGGTGGCCGAACAGGTGACCGCGGACGATATCGCCGAGGTCATCTCCGCCTGGACCGGCATCCCCGCAGGCCGCATGCTGCAGGGTGAAAGCCAGAAGCTGCTCCACATGGAGGAGGAACTGGGGAAGCGGCTGATCGGCCAGAAGAAGGCCGTCACCTCTGTGTCGGACGCCGTCCGGCGCGCCCGCGCGGGCATTAGCGACCCCAACCGGCCCACCGGCTCGTTCCTGTTCCTGGGCCCCACCGGCGTGGGTAAAACCGAGCTGGCAAAGGCCCTGGCGGACTTCCTGTTCGACGACGAACGCGCCATGGTGCGGATCGACATGTCCGAGTACGGCGAGAAGCACTCGGTGGCCCGGCTGGTGGGTGCGCCTCCGGGATATGTGGGCTACGAGGAGGGCGGCCAGCTCACCGAAGCCGTCCGCCGGCGGCCCTACTCGGTCATCCTGCTGGACGAGGTGGAGAAGGCCCACCCCGAGGTCTTCGACATCCTCCTGCAGGTGCTCGACGACGGCCGCCTCACCGACGGCCAGGGCCGCACCGTGGACTTCCGCAACGCCATCCTGGTGCTGACGTCCAACCTGGGCAGCCAGTTCCTGGTGGACCCGTCACTGGATGCGGAGGCCAAGCGGAACGCGGTCATGGCCACCGTCAACGCCTCGTTCAAGCCGGAGTTCCTGAACCGGCTGGATGAAGTGGTGCTGTTCGATCCCCTGTCCGTGGAAGAACTGGCCCGGATCGTCGAACTGCAGGTGGCTGAGCTCGGCCGCCGGCTGCACGAGCGCCGGCTCACCCTGGACGTCACCGAGGGCGCCCGCGCCTGGCTGGCAATGTCCGGCTTCGACTCCGCCTACGGCGCCCGTCCGCTGCGCCGGCTGGTCCAGCGGGAGATCGGCGACCGGCTGGCTAAGGCCATCCTGTCCGGCGACATCGCCGACGGGGACACTGTCCTGGTGGACACCGCAACTGACGTGGACGAGCTCACCATCGAGGGGCTCGAGGCGCTGTCCGGCCCCGGCGGCGGTCCCGTCCCGGGAACCGGGCTGGTAGTCCGCCGGAAGGACTAGGTACTGCGGCCGCAGCGTGCTGCCCTGGTGCTCTCAGTGCTAGGGCAGCACGCTGGCGTTCACGTTGTTTCCGCCCGGGGACGTCACGTAGCAGTCCACCCTGCGGTCCCCTGAGTCCCAGCTGGTGGAGCTGGGGAAGCTCCGCTCGTAGTTCAGTGTGAACTGGTCTGCGGCGGGGCCCAGTTTTGCCGCCTGGCAAGCTTCCAGGGCTTTTGCCTTGAGCGCCTCTGCGCCGGGGTAATCGCCTTCCTCGGGGTAGCGGAACACCACCACCAGTTGGGCGGAATGGTTGGTGTCACACGGCACCACCGTGGATTTCAGGGCTTCCGGGTGGAAATCAGTGAAGCAATCGCCCAGCGCATAGGCGGGCGGCTCCACTTCGCGCGGCAGGGGAAGCGGGGTGGCCGGGGGAGTGACCGCGGTTTCCAGCACTCCGCGGACAGCGCCGCTTGACTCGTCCGAATCCCCTTTGGAGTTCAGCCACAGGGCGAGCCACACCAGCGATCCGATAACCGCAAGCAGGACGACGGCGAAGAATGCCTTCCAGAGCGTGCGCCGGCGCCCCTGCCTCCTGGCTTCGTCCGGCCCCTCGGGGTGGTTAACCTGCCTGGGGTGCCGTACCGGCGGCTCCGCGGCCGGGACCCCATACTCTGCGGCAGGAACGCGGGGGAGGCCGGCAGTAGGCGGCGAGCTGGGTTTGGGCGGGACGTCCGGGTGGTTCAAGGGGTGCATCCTCCTGCATATTTTCCGCGCGGGCAGCCGGGTTTGCCAGCCAGTTTCAGCAGTTCTGCAACCGACTCTATCGAAGAAAAAAGCTGGAAACCTGCGGGCCGGGCCGGGGAATAGTAATGCAATCCATCACCTGGAGCCGCACCTGGCAAGCGAGGGCCCTCGAAAGCATGTAATCTAGGTGTACGACAAATTGACCAAACATTCCGGGGCCTCACCTACGCCAAGGTGACCACCTCCGGTCCAAGTACAAAAGGGGGTCACGCCATGGGGCGCGGCCGTCAAAAGGCAAAAGCTACAAAGCAGGCTCGGGATATCAAGTACTACTCCCCGAACACTGACTACTCGGCACTTCAGCGCGAGCTGACGGGCCCCAGCAGTCGTGCCACGAGCCATTATGCGAACGAGCCGGCAGAGCCGGACTATTCGGCTTATGTGGATAAGTACGCGGATGATTTGGAAGAAGACGACGACGAGGTAGACACCCGCCGCATCGGCTAGTTGTCGCTGACATGGTCCAGGGACCGGTGGCTTCAGCAGTCAGCACGTCTTCCCGGTTACAGCACTTTAGGTGCTGGACTTGAATGGTTATTAGAAAAGTCCCGTTGGGCGCACCTGTATCAAGTGCGCCCACCGGGACTTTCTGTTGCGTGCCGCGGCTGCTCATAAGGGTGCCGTGGACCCAGAGGATCCAGGGCACTAATGCTTGTAGTTAGATAGCTAGTTTTGTTCGATGGTCACGGGCGCGCCGGTACCAGCGGCTTCACAGATAACCACGTCTCGACCGGAGGCGTCCACCGCCGTTGCCTCTCCAAGGATTGCCGCCGCCACAGGGCCAACGTTGACTCCGCATACGTCGGCTGCGATGCCTACCACCGCTGCAACGTTGACATCCTCAAGAATTGTAACGTCGCCAATATTGACGTTGACCAGGCCGTCTTGAAAGGTGGTGTTCCTCGCGGCGTCAGAGGGGACAGCGACGGCGCCCATAAGCATGAGTGATCCGGCTGCTCCTGCAGCTACTTTGCGCAAAACAGACATTTGGTGCCTCCTTGATTTGTCCGCGCTTCCCCAAATCATTCCGACTTGCTGAACCGTGCTGAGGGCACGTCAACATAGCCGTGCAGGAACACGGACCTTTTTTGGTTTCTAGCTTCCGCCGGTGGCGGTAGAGAGCAGCCCTAACTCGGCTTGCCTAGGCATATGCGCCCAACCAAAGACCACTGTCACTGGCCTTGGAGAAGAACCCCCATACCGGCTCCGGTACTGCTCTTCCATGTCTTCGAGCCTAAAGGTAAGTATGCTTAGCAGTCAAGGGATAGGAGTGTCTTATCTCACATTTCTCATTTAGCCAATGGCACAAAAATGCCGGCGGCTGCTTGAAGCAACCGCCGGCATCCGTGAAATGTCTAGGCGTAGGCGTTGACCAGGCGGACGGCGCCGCCGTCCACGCCCTTGGCGCCCTGGACGTAGTCCGGGCCGGACTTGAGGATGGCATCCGAGTCTTCGGTAACGGTGCCCATGATCCAGGACGGCAGGCCGCGGTCGTTGAGGCGGGATACCGCGGCGTCGGCGGCGTCGGCGGAGACGATGGCCACCATGCCCACGCCCAGGTTCAGTGTGCGCTCGAGGTCTGCCAGCGGCACGTTGCCCAGCTCGGACACCAGCTTGAAGATGGCCGGCAGTTCCCAGGTGGCGCGGTCCACAGTGGCCACCAGGCCCTGGGGGAGGACGCGGGCCAGGTTGGCGGCCAGTCCGCCGCCCGTGACGTGGCTGAAGCCGTGCACAGCGGAGGTCCCGGTGACGGGGAAGGCGCGGGCCAGGTCCAGGCAGTCTGCAGCGTAGACGCGGGTGGGCTCGAGGAGTTCCTCGCCCAGGGTGCGTCCGAGTTCGGACACCTGGCGGTCCAGGGCCCAGCCGGCGTGGTTGATCACGCGGCGGACCAGGGAGTAGCCGTTGGAGTGCAGGCCGGAGGAGGCCATGCCAATCACAACATCTCCGGCACGCACGCGGTCAGGCCCCAGGAGCTGATCGGCCTCGACCACGCCGGTGGCTGCGCCCGCGACGTCGTACTCGTGCTCACCCAGCAAGCCGGGGTGCTCGGCGGTTTCACCGCCCACCAGCGCAGTGCCGGCAACGGAGCAGGCGGCGGCGATGCCGCGGACGATATCGGCGATGCGCTCGGGCACCACCTTCCCGCAGGCAATGTAGTCAGTCATGTACAAGGGCTCGGCGCCCACCACCACGATGTCGTCCACCACCATGCCCACCAGGTCGAACCCGATGGTGTCGTGGATGTCCATGGCCTGGGCGATGGCAACCTTGGTGCCCACGCCGTCGGTGGAGGTGGCCAGCAGCGGCTTCTTGTAGGTCAGGAGCCGGGAGACGTCGTAGAGGCCGGCGAAGCCGCCCACCCCGCCGATCACCGAGGAGTTGTGGGTTGCCTTGACGGCATCCTTCATCAGCTCGACGGCGCGGTCGCCGGCTTCAACGTCAACGCCTGCGGAGGCGTAGGTGATGCCGGAAGTGTTGCCGGGGGCGGGGGCAGCGGAAGTCATACGGACTCTTTCTTGTCAGCGCCGGTGGTGGCGGCGTGCACGTCTGGCACAAGGTCGGCTTCGGTCAGCAAATTCTCGAATTCGGAGTCGGGCCCCGGATCGCAGCCGGTGGCGCCGGACTTCTCGGCCGGATCCTCGTCAGAGTCCACGGCAAGGGCCGCGGTCTGGCCCGGAAGGGCGGACGGCGAAGGCTTCAGGCCGCCGAGGTCCGTGCGCTCCAGGAGGTTCTTGCCCAGCTTGTCCGAGCCCGGAAGCTCGATGGGGTACTTGCCGGTGAAGCATGCTGTGCAGAGGCGCTCCCGCGGCTGCCGGGTAGCGCCGATCATGCCGTCCTCGGAGATGTAGGCCAGCGAATCGGCGCCGATGGCCTGGGAGATTTCTTCGATGGTGGCGCCGTTGGCGATCAGCTCTGCCCGGGAGGCGAAGTCGATGCCGTAGAAGCAGGGCCACTGCACCGGCGGGGAGGAAATCTTGACGTGCACCGCAGCGGCACCAGCTTCGCGGAGCATCCGGACGATGGCGCGCTGGGTGTTGCCGCGGACGATCGAATCATCCACCACCACCACGCGCTTGCCGCGGATTACCGATTCCAGGGCGTTGAGCTTGAGCCGGATGCCCAGCTGGCGGAGCGTCTGCGAGGGCTGGATGAAGGTGCGGCCCACGTAAGAGTTCTTGACGAAGCCGTGGGCAAACGGGATGCCGGATTCTTCGGCGTAGCCCACCGCGGCGGGTGTACCGGATTCCGGAACGGGGATCACGATGTCCGCTACCTGGGTGTTTTCGCGGGCCAGCTGGCGGCCCATCTCCACGCGGGATTCGTACACGGAGCGGCCGGCGATGGCGGCGTCCGGGCGGGCAAGGTAGACGTACTCGAAAACGCAACCGGCCGGCGTCGGCTCCGCGAAACGCTGGGACCGCACGCCCTGCTCGTCAATGGCGATGAATTCGCCGGGCTCGATCTCGCGGATGAAGCTGGCGCCCACGGTGGCAAGTGCGGACTGCTCGGAGGCCACGACCCAGCCGCGTTCCAGCCGGCCCAGGACCAGCGGGCGGATGCCGAAGGTGTCGCGGGCGGCGTAGAGGGTGCCTTCGTCCATAAATACGAAGCAGAAGCCGCCCTTGATCTTGGGCAGGAGCTCGATGGCCGTCTCTTCGAGGGTTTTCCCCTCTTCGCCTTCGAGCAGGGCCGTGACCAGGGCGGTGTCCGAGGTGTTGCCCTGCTTCATTTCACCGGTGAGCTGGCCGCCGTTGCGTTCCTGGATCATGGCGTTGAGTTCGGCGGTGTTGGTGAGGTTGCCGTTGTGCGCCAGGGCAACGGTGCCGGTGCTGGTGGCGCCGAGAGTGGGCTGGGCATTGGCCCAGTGGCTGGCTCCGGTGGTGGAGTAGCGGCAGTGGCCCACAGCGAGATGCCCGGTCAGGGTGTTCAGGGTGGTCTCGTCGAAAACCTGGGAGACGAGCCCCATGTCCTTGTAGACGTTGATCCGCTTGCCGTCGCTGGTAGCTATACCAGCCGACTCCTGACCGCGGTGCTGCAGTGCATACAGCCCGTAATAGGTAAGTTTTGCTACTTCTTCACCTGGTGCCCAGACCCCGAAAACGCCACAGGCGTCCTGCGGGCCTTTTTCGCCAGGGAGAAGATCATGAGAAAGTTTTCCATCGCCGCGTGCCACTGGTCGATTATCTCACGATATGCGGTAGGACTTTTCCGGCCGTCCGTTTGTGACCGGGCTGCTACAGGTTGTCCGAATCCGGTTCGGAGTCGGGAACCGCTTCCACCACTGCCCGCTGCTGCCGTTTGACGCTGCGCCGGTCCAGGATGAGGGCCAGTGCCGCACCCAGGATCGCGCCTGCCCCGGCGAACAGCACCAGGAAGAACCCGAACACCGAGGCGGGGTCAAACTCCGGGGTGGCGGGGAGACCGTATGCCACCGCGGCCGCCACCACCATGCCCACCAGTGCGCCCAGGATCAGGAACGGCACATATTTGGGTGCGCGGCGGACGGTGACCTCGCGGCGCTCGGCGGCGGGTTGTTCAGAAGGCATGCATCAAGCCTACATTTCCGTGTTGCCCTATCACTTACGGCTGCCAAAACCCCGGAATGGGGACCATAAGTGATAGGGCAACGGAAGGTCAGCTGCCGCGGTACGTGGAGTATGCGAACGGGCTGAGCAGGAGCGGAACGTGATAGTGCTCGGGGCCGGTGACTTCGAACACCAGGTCAACCTCAGGGAAGAACGTTGCAGTCTGCAGGCCGGCGTAGTAGCTGCCGGTGGCGAAGTTGAGCTTGTAGTGCCCAGCCTCCAGCTGCTCCGGCCCCAGGTCCTTTGCCCGCCCGTCCGCGTCCGTGGTGGAGTCGGCAAGCTTTTGCCAGGTGCCGCCGTCGTTTTTGTAAAGCACGACGGCGACCCCCGCCGCCGGGCGTCCGGCGCCTGTGTCGAGGATGTGGGTAGTGACGTGGGAAACGCTCATTCGGTGATCAGTCCTTCTAGCCGCAGAACGGCGATCTCGCGCAGCTGCTGCGCCACGATGCTGTCTTCTTCGGCCGCGGAGTTGGCAAGCCGTTCATTCAGGGCCTGCAGGATTTCCGGGGCGGTGCGTCCGGCGGCGCGGATCAGGAAGACCCGGCCGAACTTTTCCTCGTAGTCGCGGTTGCCCTGCGCCAAAGCCTGCGCAACCCCGGCGTCCGCGGGGTCGACGCCGGCCTGCTCGGAACGGGACATGGACGCCTCGGTGGTGGCCGCCGTCGGACGCTCCCCGATCCGGGGGTGGTGGGCCATGGCGGACTCCACCTCGGCGGACGTGAACGGGTTGGCTGCTTCGGCGGCAAATGCCAGGAGCGCCTCCCTGGAACTGAAGGGCCGGGCGGCGGCCACGGTGTCCACCCAGCGCTGGACGTCGATGCAGGGCCGGAGGGTTTCCGCGGCCCGGGCAGGGTCCGCAGTGTTGAATTCGGCAAGCTTCATGCTGGCTGCTTCCTAGGTAACAAATGCTGGCATCCACGGTGACGGCTATGCGGAGGCCGGACTTCCGGCACCTGATCATTGGTAAATCGCAGGGCATACCAACAAGGCTTCCGCATCATGGAACTGTTATTTCAGCATACGTAATATTGAAGTGGACCGTGGCGGTGGTGTCAAGAGACTACAACAGGCGTCAGGCCAAGCCGGTATTATCGCGGGAGAGCCGCAGGCTCGACCAGTTTTTACTGGGGGGACACTAAATGAATACGGACGGGACGGCTATGCAAACGCTGACCGATCAGGATTCCGCACGCGAGCTTGGCCTGCGGGAATATGGGCTGATACCTGCCTACGCCGGTGAGAGGCCGGTACTGAAAGACGCCGGGGCCAGGGGCGCCCTGGACAACCTGGTGAGGCTGGCCGCATCGTTGTGCGGCGTGCCCTTCAGCGTGGTCAACATCATCACCTCGGAGCAGCAGGTGCAGATAGCCGCGTCCGGAATGGATGCCGGCATCTGCTCCCGCGAGGACTCGATGTGCGCCGCGGTCTTTTTGACCGGGGGGACAACTGTGGTCCGGGACGCTTCGCAGGACCCGAGGTTCGCAGCCAACCCGTTTGTGACCGGTGAGATAGCCGACGTACGCTTCTACGCCTCCGTCCCGCTAAAGACCTCCTCCGGACTGGTCCTGGGTTCCCTGTGCGTCTTTTCCAACGAGCCGGAACTGCCCACGCTTGAGCAGATCAGCCTGGTGGAGGTGCTGGCGCAGCAGGTGGTGGAACTTCTTGAACTGCAGCACCGGACGCTGCAGCTTGACGAAGCCCTGGCCGAGCTACAGCGGAGCAACGCCATGCTGGCGGAGTTCGCGGGACGGGTGAGCCACGATCTCCGTTCGCCGCTCACCACCATCCTTGGCTACGTGGAGCTGGCAGAGGACGATCCGGACATACAGCCGGACCACCCGTTCGCGGAGTACCTGGGACATATCGGCAGCGGGGGGCGGCGCATGCTGGTCACGCTGGATGACGTCCTGGATTACGCGCGGGCTGACGGCACCATCAACCGGGAGCGGCTGTCCTTACTCGCGGTGTCGGCAGAGGCCGCCCAGGATCTGGGTCTCGACCTGGGCCTGGCCAGCGGCATCCTCTGCGAGGACGCCGAGGTCTTCGCAGACCGCTCCCAGCTGCGGACCCTGCTGCAGAACCTGCTGGCAAACTCGGTGAATTACCAGAGCCCTGCCAAGGCGTTGCGGGTCACGGTCAGGGCGGAGCCGGGCGCGCACGGCACCACCGTCCATGTGGCCGATAACGGCAAGGGCATCCTGCCGACTGAGCGGAGTAAAGCCGTGGAGCCCCTCGTGCGGCTGAACCGGCCCGGCGACGGCCCTGGGACAGGGCTGGGCCTGGCCACCTGCCGCCGGATCGCCCAGGCGCACGGCGGCGAGCTCTCCATCAGCGACACCCCGGGCGGCGGGACTACGGTGTCGGTGACCTTCCCGGGCTAGCCCTGGGCGGCTGGAGTCTTAGGACAGATACCGGGACGTAACCAACCAACAGGTCCCCGTATCTGTCCTCAGCTCGAGAAGGACCTAGTCCTGGGACGTCCGGGACAGGACCCACGTGTTGGTGCCGTCCTGCCGCTCGAACGTGACGGTGGTGACCAGCGCCTGGATCAGCGCCAGGCCACGGCCGGACTCGGCGTCCTCGCCCGGGGTTGCCGGCTCCATGGGCCCGAACGGGGGCTTGGCGTGGTAGGCGCTGACCCTGGCCTGCAGCAGCGTGGGCTGGACGGTAATGTCCACCCCGAGCTCCACTGGTTCCTGGCCAGCCGGCTCGGCGTGCTGGACGATGTTCGACGCCGACTCGATGACCGCGGTCGTAAACGTCATCTGGTGCATGTCCTGCACAAAGGGGACGTCGAGCCAGAGGCTGTCCAGGTCGTTATGGACGGATTCGATGGCGTCCTCCGCCGCGAGCCCGCGGAAGCTGCGGGACGCCAGGACCTCAGTCATTGCTGAACGCCTCTTCGGCAGAGGTGTAGGAGGTGAGGACCTTGTCCATGCTGGTGAGCTGCAGGACCATTTTGACCTGCGGCTGCACGGCGGCGATCCGGAGGTCGCCACCCGCCTGCCGGGCCGCCTTGAGGCAGCCGATCAGTGCGCCAAGGCCCGAGGAGTCCATAAACGCCGTGTTTTCCAGGTTCACCACGATCCGGTTGGATCCACTCGCGATCACATCGGTGACGAACTCGCGCAGCTTCGGCGCGGACACCATGTTCAGCCGCCCGTCCGCCTTGACCTCCGCATACGAGTCCTTGACCTCATAGCTAAACTCCATCTGGCTCCCTCTCTGTAACTGCCGGATCACCGGCTGGTTCATAACCCTTGTAAAGCACTGCACGCACCAAAATGCTCATCACCACCAGGTCGTAGATGACCCAGGCGACGTTCACCAGGGTGCCCAGCGGTTCTGCCAGGCCCGCGGCCAGGCGGATAATTCCGACGACGGCCGCCACCGCCAGCAGCACCGACACCACAATCTGCGGCTGGATCAGGCTCCAGCTGGGTCCGCCGCTCTGGCGGGCCTTGGGGGTGACGGCAAAACCCAGGGGACGGCCGAACCAGACGTTCCGCGCCGCCGTCGAGCACGCCTTGATCCAAGTGGGGAACAGGGCCAGGCTGTACTGCTGGCCCCGCCAGGTGGGGATGCCCCGGCCGGCAACGGCGAACAGCAGCTGGTTGGCCACCATGAACGGGATGAACCGGATGAAGAAGTCCCAGCTCAGGCTCGTCACCGGCAGGATGCCCAGGAGCAGGTAGATGATGGGGGCGGCGAAGTAGATAACCGCCGCGTAGCCGCTGAGGTAGGTCCACATGGTGGCGAAGTACATCAACTTCTGGCCGATCTTGAGGCCTTTTTGGACCAGCGGGTTCTCGCGCAGCAGCACCTGGATGGTGCCCTGTGCCCAGCGCAGGCGCTGGGTGAGCATGGTTTTGAGGTCCTCCGGCGCCAGCCCGTAGGCCAGGATTTCGTGATGGTAGACGCTCTCCCAGCCCATGGCGTGCATCCGCATGGCGGTAGCCATGTCCTCGGTGACGGAGATGGTGGCCAGCGGCATGACCGGCTGCGCCTCGTCGTTGCGCTCCACGGACAGGGCGTCCAGGACGGCCTCCACGGATTCCAGGGCACCCAGCGGCGACCAGTCGCGGGCGGACATGCGCTGGACGGCGTCGTCCGCCACCACGGGAACGCCGGACTCGCCCACGTGCGCCAGTTCCATCGCCGCGATCTCTTCGAGGTCGGCCTGGAGGGCTTCGACGTCGGCCATCACCAGGGTCTGCACGGCGGCGTCCACGCGGCGGCGCACCCGGTACGTGATCTCGCTCAGGGCCCCGCCGGCCTCGAGCTCCTGCTGGGCTTCGCGCGTTGCTGCCTCCACCTCGTCCAGCACCTGGGCCACCAGGGGAGCTTCCACGTCCGCCGATTTCCGGGCCTTCTTGACGGCCGAGCGGGAGGCGGCCAGCGCCCGGCGGATGCTCTTCTCGGTCTCCTTCACGTAGCCCACCAGGCCCAGCTGCATCAGGGCCTCGCGGCGCAGGATGGCGTTGGAGCCGCAGAAGAAGGCGGCGTTCCAGCCGTCCTTGCCCTGTTGGATGGGGCCGTAGAAGAGGGGCGCCTGGCTGCCCAGGGGATCGCTGGCCGGGACATTGCTGAAGTACTGGGGCGTCTGGACCAGCGCCACCCGCCGGTTGTTGAAGTAGCCCAGGGTCTTTTCGAGGATGTCCGGCTCGGGGATCTGGTCCGCGTCCAGGATCAGGAGGAACTCGCCGTGAGTCTGCATCAGTGCGTTGTTCAGGTTGCCGGCTTTGGCATGCCGGGGCACGTTGGAGGTCCAGTCCTCGCTGCGGGTGACGTAGCCCAGGCCGTGCTGTTCGGCGAGCGCCTTGAGTTCGGGCCGGGCGCCGTCGTCCAAAATCCAGGTGCTGTGCGGGTGCCGGATCCTCTGGGCGGCCAACGCGGTGGTCATCACCATGTCCAGGTCTTCGTTGTAGGTGGTGATGAAGACGTCCACAGTGGCATCAGGCGGCGGTGGCGGGGCGCCCTTGCGGATTTTCAGCCTCCACACCGTCATGCCGAACAGCATCACATCGATCAGGCTGTAGGTTTCGGCGATCACCAGGGGCAGGGCGATCCACCAGGCTTCCCAGTTGAGCGACGCTGCCCAGCGCCAGGCGATGTAGTTGGCGCCGGTGACAATGGTCAGCACCACCACCAGCCTGGTCCAGAAGCGGGTCATGCCGCAGCCTGCTCCGGCAGTCGGCGGACCACAACCACTGTGACGTCGTCCTCGGCCGTCTCAGCCGGTGCAAGGGCCATGATGGCGCTGCTGGCGGCGTGCGCCGAATCCTGGCCTTGGGCGGCGGTGCGGACGGCCTCGGTGAAGTCCTCCACGGAGTCGAAGACGTCCAGCACGCCGTCGCTGACCACCACCAGGGAATCTCCCGGGGAGAGTTCCAGGCTGGACTGCGGCCACTGCGAGCCTGCCCAGGCACCCACGGGCGGTCCGCCGGAGGGGAGCCGTTCAGCAGTGCCGCCGGACCGGACGTGCAGCGCAAGCCCGTGCCCGGCGTCGACATAGCTGACGGTTCCGGACGCCGCGTCCAGCCGCGCGTGGAACAACGTGACGAAGGAGTTGGAGGAGTCAAGGTCCGTGGCGATCGCCTTGCTGGCGGAGGCGAAGGCGCCGTCCAGGTCCTGCCGCCGCCCCGTGGAGCGCATCACCGCGCGGACCGTTGCCGCGATGAGTGCGGCGCCCATGCCCTTGCCCATGGCATCGGCGAAGGTGAGGTGGAGCCCTTCAGGTGTCTGGTACCAGTCGTAGAAATCCCCGCCCACGCTGCGGGAGGGGCGGAAGACGCCGGCGACGTCGTAGCCGTCCACGCGGATGTCCTCCTTGGGCAGGAGGCTTTGCTGGACTTCCGTGGCGCGTTCCAGTTCACTGCGGGCCGCGGAATCCGCCGCAGGGGAGGGCCGTCTGCGGAACAGGGCGTTGATGCGGGACTGCAGTTCGCGCGGGCTGAACGGCTTGCTGATGTATTCGTCGGCGCCGTTGTCCAGGCCGGTCAGCTTGTCCAGTTCATCGGCCCGGGCCGTGAGCATCACAATGAAGGCGTCCGAGAATTCGCGCAGCAGCTTGCAGACTTCGAGCCCGTCAATGTCCGGCAGGTTCAGGTCCAGCGTGACCAGATCAGGCTGGACGCGGCGGACTTCCTCCACGCCCGGCAGGCCGGCGGCGGCCTCCGTCACGTCGAAGCCCTGCTTGGCCAGGACACGGACCAGCAGGCCGCGGATGTCCGGGTCATCCTCGATGACAACGGCACGACGGATTTCGGGTGGAGAGACCATAGGTCTACTTCTACCGTATTAACGGCTACCAAACATGTCGCAGGGCAACACAAGTGGTTAAGTCACCCTCGCGTTTTCGTTCGACGGCGGGGTGCGGCTTGGCTGCCCCGGCCCGTCCTGGCGGATCTTGCGTAAATCTTGGGACCTGCTTGCCCGGACGTTGAGGAACGCCCGGGACACTCGAAGTGGGATCAGCTTAATGAGGACAAACGTCAACGACGACCACGTCCGGGGCTGGCCTGCTTGGCAGGAAGGTGGAGCCACATGGGACATGCCAACACAACCAACCAGACGGCGGCAGCACGCGACCTGCCACGGGCAGCAGTGGATAAGGGCAGGGCCCTGCTGAGGGTCTACTTCCACTCCCGGAAGGTGCGTGCCGCAGCCAATGCCCTGGCTCAAGCGCTTGCCGAGTCACGGGAGGCTTCCAGCTGGCCGGGTGACCGGCTTCCGGTGGGGGAGGAGCTGTCCGCGCAGGTGGAGAAGCTGACACACCGCCTGAAGCTGGAGACCGAGGCACACAACAGGCTGGAGGCGCTTTTCAGGAGTGTGGATCTGGGGCGTTCCGCCGCGGCGGTTTAGGTGCCACACTTAGGAGCAATCGAGTGGCTGGGGGATACAGTCAGGAGATTGCAGTGGCTTGGTATACAGGATGGGCCTACCTCATCGCGGGCCTTATGACAGTGGATTCCCTGCTCCTGGCCTTGTGGGCCATTGACGAGGGCTGGCCCGGCAGCTGGTGGAAAAAGCCCTGACTCCTGATTCTGGAAAGCCGCTAACGCTGCAGGTCCAGCCGCACCAGGACCCGCGGGAAGCCATTCAGTACTGACTCGGTGTCCGCTGCCTTGGTGAAACCCGCGTCCTCGAAGAGCTTCCGGGTGCCCGTGTAGGCCATGGTGAGGTCCACCTTTTGCCCCTGGTTGTCCACGGGGTAGCCCTCGATCGCAGGCGCACCGTAGCTCCGCGCCATCTCCACGGCGCCCCTCAACAGCTGGTGCGAGATGCCCTTGCCGCGATGTCCGGGCCGCACCCGGATGCACCACACTGACCAGACGTCCAGATCGTCCACATGCGGGATCTTCCGGTTGTGCGCGAAACTGGTGTCCGCACGGGGGTGGACCCCCGCCCACCCCACCGGCTG
>NZ_VHIJ01000075.1:0-7930 GCF_006680095.1 Pseudarthrobacter sp. B4EP4b
GGTTGGGAGGGCTGTCAAGGCATCGAAAGTTCGGTATGAATGCCCGTTTCTACACTGTGGACGGTAAGGTAGCTCGTGTCCATATTATGGATAGAAAAAGGTGAAAAGTGAGTAATTCCCCAGTTCCGGGAGCTCAGGTGGTCAGCCGTGTTGCGGGCTTGTTGCGTCTCATCGGACGCAACGCGGACGGCATGCCGTTGGCCGCCCTGGTGATCGAATCCGGCCTTACCCGGCCCACGGTCCACCGGCTGTTGTCCTCGCTGGCGTCCGAGGGCCTGCTGGACCACGACCCCGGCAGCGGCAACTGGGTGCTGGGTCCGGAGATTTTCCTGATGGGGTCTGTGGCGTCGGCCCGCTTCCCCCTGGAGGAGGTAGCCCGCCCGAGCCTCCGGCGGCTGGCCGAGGCAACCGGCGAGAGCGCCTTCTTCTCCATTCGCCGCGGCTCTGAGACGGTATGCCTGTTGCGGGAGGAGGGGAGCTTTCCGGTGCGGTCATTTGTGCTGCACGAGGGTGTCCGGTTCCCGCTGGGCGTGGCCTCGGCGGGCACGGCGATCCTGGCCTTCCTGCCGGAGGCCGAGCAGGAGGAACTGCTGCGTGATTGGGCAGCGCATGCCGGGACCTTCGCGGTGGGCCACCCGGAGGAACTTGTCCGGACCAACCTCGAGCGCACCAGGCTTAATGGCTACTCGGTGAATCCAGGGCTGGTGCTGGAGGGCAGCTGGGGGATGGGCGCCGCGGTGTTCGACCAGTCCGGCCGGCCCGCCTGGGCACTGTCACTCACAGGCATCGAACCCCGGTTCAAACCGGAGCGGCAGGAGGAGCTGGGCAGCCTCCTGATGGCCGAGGCCCACCGCATCACCCAACAGCTGGGGGCGGAGGGGAAAGGTGTCCGGGCCCGCTGAACCTCCCCGGCTTTGCCAGGGAATGACGACGGCGCGCTACCCCTTCCGGGGGCGGCGCGCCGTCGTTTTTCCTCAGGGCTACAGCCCTGCGCGGGGCTCCTCGGGGCCTTCGCCCTTCCACCAGGTGTCAAAAATGGTGACGGGGACGGTGCGCTTGTGCCGCGTGCGCAGGTATTTCGTTTCGATCGACTCCGCCACGGATTCCGGGACGTCCCGGCCTTCCAGGTAATCGTCGATCTGGTCGTAGCTCAGGCCCAGCTCGTCCTCGTCGGTGCGGCCAGGTCTGTCATCGAGCAGGTCCGCAGTGGGCACCTTTTCCCACACCCGCGCCGGGGCGCCCAGCTCGGCCAGCAGGGCGCGGTTCTGCCGCTTGTTCAGGCCAAACAGCGGCAGGATGTCTGCGCCGCCGTCGCCATATTTGGTGAAGAAACCGGTGACGGATTCGGCGCCATGGTCGGTGCCGATGACCAGGTAGTTGTGTTCCCCGGCGAGCGCATACTGGGCAATCATGCGGGTGCGGGCCTTGGTGTTCCCCTTGTGGAAATCGGAGATCTCAGAGCCCACGGTCTTTTCGAACTCGTCCTCGAAGCCGTCCACAGCCGCTGAGATGTTAAACGTCCACTCCGTTTTGGGCTGGATGAAGTCCAGCGCAGCCTGGGCGTCCTCCTCGTCATGCTGAACGCCGTACGGCAGGCGCACGGCCACAAAGTTCGCGTCCGCGCCTTCTGCCTCTAGCTCCTCGACCGCAAGCTGGGCCAGCCTGCCGGCCAGCGAGGAGTCCAGGCCGCCGGAAATGCCCAGGACAAAGCCTTTGGTGTGGGTGGCTTGAAGGTATTCCTTCAGGAAAGTGACGCGTTTGCGCACCTCCCCGGCGGGGTCGATCCGGGGCTGTACGCCCATTTCCTCAATGATCCTGGCCTGGAGTTCGCGCATGTGGTCCAGCCTAGCCAGCAGTGTCAACAGCGCTCAAGCATCCACACCGGCACGCCCACACTAAACTGGAGACCATGACTTCCCCCAGTGATACTGCAGTAGACACTGCAGCCGCCCGCGCCCGCCTGCTGGAACTGATCAAGGAACTTGCCGTGGTCCGCGGCAAGGTGATCCTGTCCAGTGGAGCGGAAGCCGACTACTACATCGACTTGCGCCGCATCACCCTGCACCATGAAGCCTCGAAGCTGGTGGGTCAGGTGATGCTCGCGCTGGCGGACGACGCCGGCATCGACTTTGAGTGCGCCGGCGGGCTCACCATGGGAGCCGACCCCGTAGGGACGGCAGTGATGCATGCGGCCCGTGACGCCGGCCGGAGCGTTGACGCGTTTGTGGTCCGCAAAGCCCAGAAGTCCTACGGCATGGGCCGGCAGGTGGAGGGTCCCTCGGTGGAGGGCCGCAAGGTGCTGGTCCTGGAGGATACCTCCACAACCGGCGGCTCGGCGCTGACTGCAGTGGAAGGCGTCCGGAAAGCCGGTGGCAATGTGGTGGCCGTTGCGGTGATCGTGGACCGGGATACCGGGGCCAAGGAAAAGATTGAAGCCGAGACCGGAGTGCCTTACCTGTTCGCCTTCGGCAAGGACGAACTCGGCCTTTCATAGCCCTGTTTCCACTGCTGCCCGGGACTGTGCGGCCCGGGCAGCGTGTTGGATCCGGGGCGGGAGTCCTTTATGATTTGCCTTATCCCCCTTATTCCGTACAGAGAACGTGCACTATGGTCCCCCCTGAACATCCCTTGAGCGCCACCGAGCAGGTCCAGAACCTGATCCTGGAGAGTGCCGACTTCGAGGACTTCATGAATGAACTTGCCCGGTTTTCGGCACATCAAGTGGCCGGCGGCGGCGAGGACGCCCTCTGCGGCATTACCCTGTTGCGGGACCGGAAAGCCGCCACGATCGGCTGGAGCAGCGACTCTGCCCGGGAAGTGGACGAGATCCAGTATTCCCTGTCGCAAGGGCCCTGCCTTACTGCGGCAAAAGAGGAACGCGAAGTCCATGTACCTGACCTGTTCGAGGAGAACCGGTGGGGACCGGATTACGCAAGTGCCGTAGCCTCGCACGGGCTGCGGTCGGTATTGTCCCTGCCGTTCAACCTCCAGGGCGACGCCAAGGCGGCACTGAATCTCTATTCCGACGTCCCGCGCAAGTTTGATGAGCGCGCCACCGCCAAGGCCCGGGGCTTCACCCGGGAAATTTCGCAAGCGCTCCGGCTGGCTGTGCGGTTCTCGCTTCACACGGACAGTGCGGCCAATCTCCGGGCCACGCTTCAGTCCCGGACCATCATCGACATTGCCATAGGCATCGTTATGGCGCAGAACAGGTGCAGCCAGGAGGCTGCGGTGAGTATCCTCACGGAGGCGTCCAGCAACAGCAACACCAAGCTGCGGGACATCGCCAAATCCCTTGTGGATTCGGTAGGGGGAGCTGGAACGCGCACCCACTTCCAGGAACCTGGACAGCTGCAGGCGGATCAATCAGCGTAGCGGGCGGCTTGTGCCGGACTCCCGCTGGAGGTTACGCTTACCGAGGTTGAGCCGTCGGCCATAGACACCCTTTTTTGGAGTACCTATGGACCAGACCCTTAATGCCCTCGTCAATCTAGATGTCCCTGCCGACGTTGTCCGCATCGATGTCCAGGGTAGCCTCAACCAGGATTCCCGCCCCAGCCTCGTCCAGATCGTCCGGCGTATCCGGCGCATGGGGATCCGTTCGCATATTCTCGTTGAGCTTTCACGGGCTGTGCTCGTAGAGTCTTCCGCACTTGCTGGCCTTCGGCATGAACTCAACGCCATCGATGCCAGCACCCTGATGGGAATCCACGGCGCCGGCGTATCGCTGGACCTTTCGCCTTCCGGCGACGAGTTCCCGGATGAAGCACTGCTGACGGTTACGGACGCCCTTTCGGTTCTCGCCTTTGCAGAAGCTGATTCCTTGCCTGAACTTGACCCTCTCGGATCGGCGGCAGCCACGCGCGGCCTTGATGAGGGGCAGTCCCTGGAACTCGCAGGGCTCGGGGCGTGGGGCGGCCGGGCGCTGCAGGAGTATTCGGATGAGGAACTTTTGCTGGCCAGCGACACACTCTTCGGCCTGCTGGACAACCCCGGGGCTTTCGCCGGCTCGGACCTGATGGCCCGGTACGAGGACATTGGCCGGGAGATCACGCGGCGCCAGCAGGACACCGCCAGCCCTTTCCCGCTGGCGGAAGGCCAGGCGGCCAGCTGAATTGCTGCGGGTGACCAGGCGTCACTGAATGGTTACCGCCGCCTTCTTGCGGCGGCGTCTTCCGTTGTGCCTACGGTAGGGGTGTGCCGTACGAGGGGGACACAGGTCCGCAGGACAAGCGGGGGGCTTCCGGAGCCCGGCTGCTGGCGGAAGCCGCTGCCCTCAAACAGTTTTCACGCCGCGCGTTCCTGACCGGGGCAAGTGCTTCCGGCGTACTCGCCGCCGACATGATCCTCACCCGGGAGGTGCAGTCACAGCGCCGTTCCAACAGGATCATCGCGGTTACGGACGACTTCGCCGACGCCTACTACCCGGACGCCAGCTGGTTCCTGTTTCCCGGCTACAAAACCAGCTGGGAGGAGGCTCAGTGGATCCTGAACTCCCTCCGCGGTGCGCTGGACAAGCGCGCCCGGCTGGCCGCCGTCGGCTATTCAAACCAGGGGCTGGACATCGACGAACTGGTCATCGCCGTCATCGAGTACGTCCGCGCGCAGAAGCTGACCAAACTGTACTTCTACGGGCACAGCTTCGGCGGGATGGTGGCAACACAGGTGGCTGCCCGGCTGCTCGAAATCCACGGAGTGGAGGTGGAGTTCATCGTCCTGGACTCCAGTCCCTACAGCAAGCATGACGTGCTGGACCAGAGCTGGTTCGACGGCGTCGTGTTCCTGTATGAGCGCGGCATCCGGTTCCCGTCCACGGTGCGGGGCGGGTACGAACTGGGCGAGCGGGTCATCCACAAGGACGAACGCACCTGGCGCCAGATCCTTGACCAGACGCTCGAACAGCTGTCCCCGATCGCCCCGTCCAACCTGCTCATCCAGTCCGAGTCCGCTTATATCTATCATTTCGACGGCCTGCGGTTCGTGGACAAGCTGGGCCACGCCAAGATGGCCTACATCGGAAACCCGCGAGACCGCACCGTCCGCTACCAGACGGCGGTTGAGTCCTGGGCGGTGGCGTTCAAGGCGAACATGGTGTCCAGTGATTTGCAGACCGTGGGTGCTGCTCCGGCCCATGCCAGTCCGGGCTGGAACCCGAACATCTACCGGCCGCTGCTCCAACAGCTGCTGGACGAAAACTTTCCGCTGCCCCGGGGCGGATCCCGCGTGAGTGTCTTCTAGGCCTAGACCTGGTTCTTCAGGTCCGCCACAGAGTTCAGCACCTGGTTGGGCCGGAACGGGTAGGCGCCAATGTCCTCACGCTGCGTGATGCCGGTGAGCACCAGGACCGTGTGCAGCCCGGCTTCCATGCCGGCGATGATGTCCGTGTCCATCCGGTCACCGATCATGGCGGTGGTTTCCGAGTGCGCGTCGATCTGGTTCATCGCCGAGCGGAACATCATCGGGTTGGGCTTGCCCACAATATAAGGCTCCCGGTCCGTGGCTTTGGTGATCAGTGCTGCTATCGCTCCGGTGGCCGGCAGGGGCCCGTCCTTGGACGGGCCGGTGGCGTCCGGGTTCGTGGCAATGAAACGGGCCCCGGCAAGGATCAGGCGGATGGCCGTGGTGATGGCTTCAAAGGAATACGTGCGCGTCTCGCCCAGCACCACAAAGTCCGGATCCTGGTCGGTGAGGATGAATCCAGCCTCGTGCAGCGCCGTCGTCAGCCCTGCCTCGCCGATGGTGTAGGCGCGGTTGCCGGATCCTGAACCTTCCACCTGGTCCTTGAGGAACTGGGCGGTGGCCAAAGCGGAGGTCCAGATGTTCTCTTCCGGAACCTCGAGCCCCGAAGCCTTCAACCTCGCAGCCAGGTCGCGCGGGGTGAAAATTGAGTTGTTGGTGAGCACCAGGAAGCGCTTGGACGTGTCCACCCACCGCTGGATGAGTTCCGCGGCGCCCGGCACCGCCTGGTTCTCGTGGACCAGCACCCCGTCCATGTCCGTGAGCCAGCACTCGATCTCCTGGCCACTGCGGTACACCGCCGGATTGCCTGCAACCTTGTCCGCTTCTGCCATGCCTACCTCTTCACCCGTGATGAAAGCCCGAAAGGTCCAGTCTAGTGTTGAGGGGTGAACCAAACCCCCGGTATGACGTCCCAACCCCAGCCCGAGCCGGCGGAAGCCGCGCCCGAAAAGGCGGAGGTCGGCGTCGGGCCGTGGGAAGGCGAACTGCCCGACGGCGACCACTGGGACCCCGATCTCCTCGCGGACGGTGACCGGCGGAACGTGCTGGACAAGTACCGCTACTGGAAGCACGAGGCGATCGTGGCGGAACTGGACTCCCGCCGCCACAGCTTCCATGTCGCCATCGAAAACTGGCAGCACGACCTCAACATCGGCACAGTGGTGCGCACCGCCAACGCGTTCCTCGCCAAAGAGGTGCACATCATCGGCCGACGGCGGTGGAACCGGCGCGGCGCCATGGTCACCGACCGCTATCAGCACGTCCGCCACCACCCCACTGTTGAGGACTTCGTGGCGTGGGCGGACGGGGAGGGGCTGGCCATCATCGGAATCGACATCTTCCCCGACTCGGTACCGCTGGAAACCTACGAACTGCCCAGGGATTGCGTCCTGGTGTTCGGGCAGGAAGGCCCCGGCCTCACCCCCGAAGTGCACGAAGCCGCCGTCGCCACGCTGTCCATCGAACAGTTCGGCTCCACCCGGTCCATCAACGCGGCCTCCGCTGCCGCGATCGCCATGCACGCCTGGGTCCGCCGGCACGTCTTCAACCAGCACGTCTAGCTTCGCGAGATGACACTTAACGGCAATGCCGGCGCCGGGGATTGCCGTTAAATGCCATCTCGCTGCGTCCTTGGCACCCGAGCTGTGGATAACTCCTTCCCGCCAATCCTCCCGGACGACAATGAGGGATGCGCAGGGCCGCCCTTCCAGACCACCTGACCAACGGTTCCTTTTCCCTCCGGGCCTCCGACAAAGCCGGGGTCACACGTACGCGCACCGCGGCGAAGGACCTGGTAACTGTTTCACGCGGAATCCGCGTCCCGGCCAAGTCTGGAGCCACGGGATCGCTGGCATTGCGGGCCTACACTGACCTCGACGACACGTCCATCCTGGCGTCCTTGTCGGCTGCGCACATTTGGGGCGCTCCCTTGTCAGCCCGATGGAGCGGTGACTGGCGGATCCACCTCGCCCGGCGCCGCGGTTTCAGCTTCCCGCGTCGTGCCAACGTCGTAGGGCACCTGTTGACCTTCCTCCCGGAAGAGGTGATGGAGTACGACGGCGTCCGGCTCACCTCACCTGCGCGGACCTGGCTGGACTTGGCTTCTGTGCTGAATGTCGCAGAACTGGTGGCGGTGGGTGACTATTTCGTCTGCTCCCATGGATCCCCGTTCCCACGCCCCAAGGAGGCTATCTGCAGCATGGAGGAGTTGCGCGGCATCATCAGTCGGCATCCCGGGATGAGGGGCGTTCGCAGTGCGCGAGAGGCATTTGACCTGATTCGAGTGGGATCGGATTCTGCACCCGAGACCCAGATGCGCCTGCTGCTCGTTGGTGCCGGACTGCCGGAGCCGGTTCTGAACCACGTGCTGTTCGACCGGCGTGGAGTTGCTGTCCTTTGGCCGGATGCGGCCTACCCACAATGGAGGATTGCACTCCAGTACGACGGCGAACACCATGCGGGGGCGGAGCAGCACCTCAGGGATATCCGGCGGCAGGACATGACTGCCTCGCAGGGCTGGTTGGAAGTCCGGATTGGGAAGCAGCACCTCGAAGGCGAGCATCCCGCCGTTGTATCCAAGGTCAGGCGGGCCTTGCAAAGCCGGGGCTGGAGCCGAAATGACAGATAACGGCAATGGCGGGCCCCGCGATTGCCGTTAAGTGCCAACTCGGCTGGGGGCATGGGAGGCGGG
>NZ_VHIJ01000076.1:0-21078 GCF_006680095.1 Pseudarthrobacter sp. B4EP4b
GGCTAGGGGCGAAGGGGCTGGGGCGTCTGATCCGTTAGGTACATAGGGGTTTATCGGCAGCGCGCGCGTAGCCCAACCGGTCATGAGGGGGCGCGAGAACCTGCGCCAAGAGAACCAGGATTTGGGCGCTTAAACAGCTCCGTCCCGGAGGAAACCAAACGTTCCTCCGGGACGGAAAATGCAACCCGCTGAAGCCGGTGTTGCGGGACGGGCGCAGTTGGCCTAGATGTCCTGCCAGCCGCGGCCGTCAGCGAAAGTGGCAACGAGGGTACCTACACCCGCAATGAGGGAGTTGGACGGGTCGAAGTACAGGGACGCCTCAGTGGCACGGCTGTGGGTGATCAACTGCTCGGCCTCCAGCTTCGCCTCGGGAACGGTGGCGCCGATGATGCCCGTCCGCGCCGGCAGTTCCGGGGTGTGCACAACGTCGGCCTTCGTCTGGGTCAGCGGGATGGTGGTGCCGGGGCTGATCTCGTCGTGGGGGAACTCAAACTCGGCGTCGTTGGCGGGCGCAGGAATGGTGTACTCCAGGAAATAGGTCATGAAACCACCTTTGCAGAAACGCACCATCGAATCCACCAACCCCACGTGGCCAACCGCCGGCGCGTACCTACTTGCCGAGGCCCGCTTTCCGCAGCGCCTCAGCCATCGCAGTATCGGCCGGTGCCGGCGGGGGTGAAGGAGCGCGCCCGGGGGAAGGGGCCTTGCGGTTCTGCCTGTTTGCGGACCGCCCCTGCTCCTGGCGCCCGCCCCGGTCGGATGCCGGGGCACGTCCGCGGTCAGCCCCGGGCCGGCCGCCCTGCCGGGCAGAGGCTGCCCCGCCCGGGGACGGTTCGTCGTCGAGCCGCAGGGTCAGGGAAATCCGCTTCCGCCCGGGGTCTGCCTCGAGGACTTTCACCCGTACTACCTGGCCGGACTTCACCACCTCACGGGGATCAGACACAAAGCGGTTCGCGAGCGCAGACACATGGACCAGGCCGTCCTGGTGGACGCCCACGTCAACAAAGGCGCCGAAGGCGGCCACGTTGGTCACGGTCCCCTCCAGGATCATGCCCGGCAAAAGGTCCGAGATCTTCTCGATCCCCTCCGAGAAGCTGGCCGCCGCGAACGCCGGGCGGGGGTCCCTCCCCGGCTTGTCCAGCTCCGCCAGGATGTCCTTGACAGTGGGCAGGCCGAAAGTTTCGTCCACAAAGTCGCGGGGATCCAGGGAGGAGGCCGGCGCCGGGCCCGCGGCAACCAGGATCTTGCGCGCCACTGAGTAGGACTCCGGGTGCACGCTTGAAGCATCCAGGGGTTCCGCTCCCCCGGTAATCCGTAGGAAGCCGGCGCACTGTTCAAAAGCCTTTGCGCCGAGCCGCGGCACTTTTTTCAGGTCCGCGCGCTTGGCGAAGGGGCCATGTTCGTTGCGGTAGGCGACGATGTTCTCACTCAGCAATGGCCCCACGCCCGCCACCCGGCTGAGCAGTGCCGGCGACGCAGTGTTCACATCCACGCCGACGGCGTTGACGCAGTCCTCCACCACGGCGTCAAGGCTCCGGTCCAGTTTCGACGCCGTGACATCATGCTGGTACTGGCCCACGCCAATGGACTTCGGATCAATTTTCACCAATTCGGCCAGTGGGTCCTGCAGCCTGCGGGCGATGGACACGGCTCCGCGGAGCGATACATCCATGCCGGGCAGTTCCGCCGCCGCTAGAGCGGACGCTGAGTAAACGGATGCCCCGGCCTCGGAAACCACCAGTTTCTGCGGCTTCCGGTCCACATCCGGCAGCCGCTTGATCAGCTCGGCGGCGAGTTTGTCGGTTTCCCGGGATGCAGTGCCGTTGCCAATGGCCACGAGTTCGACGCCGTGCTGCCGCGCCAGCCGCTCCAGCTTTGCCAGTGCTTCGTCCCACTTCCTGGCCGGAGCATGCGGGTAGACAGTATCGGTGGCCACCACCTTGCCGGTTCCATCCACCACAGCTACTTTGACGCCGGTTCGGAGGCCCGGGTCCAGGCCGAGCGTCGCCCGGTTCCCGGCCGGGGCAGCGAGCAGGACATCCCGAAGGTTCGCAGCGAAAACGCGCACGGCCTCGTCCTCGGCTGTTGCGAACATCTTGCCTCGCAGGTCTGCTGCTAGCCGGGCCAGCACGCGGGACCGCCACGCCACCTGCGCCGTTTCCACCAACCACCCGTCGGCGGGCCGGCCGCGGTCGGCGACCCCGAGGCACCTGGCCACCGCAGACTCGTACCGGGAACGTGCGGCGGCGAGGGCGGCGTCGTCCGTGGGATCCGCTTCGGTGAGGTCCAGCTCGAGGACGCCGTCCTTCTCGCCGCGGAGCAGTGCGAGGACGCGGTGGGACGGCATGCCGGCAGGGGCCTGCGCGAACTCGAAGTAGTCGGCGAACTTCTGCCCGTCCGCTTCCTTGCCCTTCTTCACGCGCGACACCATGCGGCCCTGCGTCCACAGCCGCTCACGCAATGTGGCGGCGAGGTCAGGGTCCTGGGCGGCGCGTTCAACCAGGATGGCCCGGGCACCTGCGAGGGCCGCGGCGGCATCGTCCACGGCATGCTCGGCGTTCAAGTACTTGGCGGCTTCGCGTTCCGGATTGAGTTCGGGGCGTTTGAGCAATGCCTCAGCGAGCGGTTCCAGGCCGGCTTCGCGCGCGATCTGCGCCTTGGTCCGGCGCTTGGACTTGAACGGCAGGTAGATGTCCTCGAGGCGGGACTTGGTGTCGGCGGCAAGGATGGCTTTTTGCAGCTCCGGGGTCAGCTGGCCTTGGGCGGCAACCGAGTCGAGCACTGTACGACGGCGGTCCTCGAGTTCGCGGAGGTAGCGCAGCCGCTCGTCGAGCTCGCGCAGCTGGGTATCGTCCAGCGTCCCGGTGGCTTCCTTGCGGTAGCGGGCGATGAAGGGCACGGTGGATCCGCCGTCGAGCAGTTCCACTGCCGCCTTAACCTGCCAGGCTTTGACCCCCAGTTCCGTGGCAATCTGCGTGTAGATGCCGTCCTCCCGTTTCTGGGGCGTGGACGGAGTGGTGGAAGGGGCCTGCGGCTGTTGGGTCACCAGAACATCTTGCCCTAAGCGGCTGCACGGCTCCACTGCCGTACGGTGCGAGCCCTGCGGTAAGGGTATTCCGCTGCCGCCCGCAAAGTGCTGTAGTTGAAATGCCGTCTCAGGCAACCCAACGCTCGAGGAAGAGGGCATGATGCGGGAGCTGCTTATTGTGTTTCAGGAGGGGTTCGAGGAGGCAAACATCACCGTGACGGTGAACGGCAAGCAGGCGCGGCGCGACTTGGATGTGTCCACCAATCCGATCCTTGGCATTGCGAACGAGGTGTCAGTTGAGCTGCCGGCGAAGGGTGCGCATGTGGGAGTTGAGGTGACCAACCGCGGCCTTAAGGCGATCACGAAGGTCAGCGGAAAACCCAAAAGCGTCCTGGTTAATATTCAGGACGGGAAGCTTGTTATGACGGAGGGAACGGGCCGGGAGGCGGTCCTGTAGCCCCTGGAAACCATGGCCAAACCGGCCTATAGTAAAAATCCATTTGCTGGAGTAGCATCTGATCACCGCCGGCTTCCCCGAGGAGCCCGGCGGGCCAACTTCACTAGCCAAGGGCCGTCGGATGGCTTTTTGGCGCCTGCTGCCGGGACAGCACACCGAGCAGCAAACGACGGCGGCACCCAAGCCGGGTGCCGCCGTCGTCTCTGTCAACAGGATGCTTTGGAAAGCGCCCCTTAGCCCGCGTACGCCGGGTAATCCGTGTAGCCCTCAGCGCCCTCCGCGTAGAAGGTGGACGGGTCCGGCTCGTTCAGCGGCAGGCTCTCGTTCCAGCGGCGGGCCAGGTCCGGGTTGGCGATGGCGGGACGGCCCACCACCACGGCATCGGCGTGACCGTCGGCTACCAGGGCCACGGCTTCCTCGCGCGTGGTCACAACACCAAAGCCAGTGTTGACCAGGAACGTTCCGCCGAACCGGGCACGGAGATCCTGGACCAGGTCGCCGGAGGGTTCGTGGTGCAGGATGCTCAGGTAGGCGAGGTTCAGCGGGGCGATGCTGTCCACCAGCACCTCGTAGGTGGCACGGACATCTGCTGCGTCCACTTCGGCGATGCCCTGCACATTGTGCTCGGGTGAGATGCGGATGCCAACCCGGCTGGCTCCGATGGCTGCCACAACAGCGTTGACCGTCTCGATGACGAACCGTGCCCGGTTTTCGGGGGAACCGCCGTAGCTGTCATCTCGGACGTTCGAGTTCGGTGCCAGGAACTCGTGGAGGAGGTAGCCGTTGGCCGAGTGCAGCTCCACACCGTCGAAGCCGGCTTCGATGGCGTTCAGTGAGGCGTCGACGATTTCCTGCATGACCAGCGGCAGTTCGTCAGTGGTCAGCGCATGCGGCACCGGATACGGCTGCTTGCCGGCCGGGGTGCGGACCTCACCCTCGATGGCAACGGCGCTCGGGGCAACAATGGTCTGGCCGCCCGTGATGTCCGGGTGCGAAACCCTGCCGCCGTGCATGACCTGGGCGAACATGCGTCCGCCCTCGGCGTGGACGGCGTCGGTGACCTTTTTCCAGCCTGCTATCTGCTCTTCGGTGACGATGCCCGGCTGGCCGGGATAGGACCGGCCGGCGGGGCTGGGGTAAGTACCTTCGCTGACGATCAGGCCCAGGGATGCCCGCTGGCGGTAATGCTCTGCGAGGAGGGGTCCCGGGATGCCTTCTTCGCCGGCGCGGAGCCGGGTCAGGGGCGCCATCACCAGGCGGTTCGGGAGTTCAAGTTCACCAAGGGCCAGAGGGGAAAACAGCATGCGCGGTTCCTTTCGGGGGTTGCCAACGTTCTGTTAGGCCCAACTGGCAGGCGTATGCAACTATTCCGGATGCGGCGGGAATCACACAGTGACCGACGACGGACTTGTGTGGGTGCCGGGGGTTTGGCTGAATTCCGCCCCTACCGCGTGGCACCAACTCCCGGGCAGCCCTGGCCTTGCGGGTTCGCGTTGCAGTCATCGGCGTAGTTCCGGGTCAGGGACCGCCAGACGCTGATGGTTTGCGGCGGTGCGTTGAACTGCCCCTGGCCGGGGATGGGCAGCGGAGGGCCGGCGTTGACCGAGTACGTTCCCTGGAAGGATGTGGTCAGCACAACCTGGAAGTCGCCGGTTGCGCCGTAGGCATGGCTTGTCCTGGTCTTCTCGCCCCACCGGTCCTGCGGCAGCGGGCCTCCCATGGACGGCTGAGGTCCGAAGACGGTGCCGTCGCCGTAGTTCCAGGTGTATTGGACGGGGGTTGCGACAACGTGCACCGCCTGCCCGAACATGCTGATGTCGAACTGCTGCTGAGTTGCTTCTGCATAGAAGTTGGTCTCGGCACCTCGAAGTGTGTGCGGACTGGGCTGCGCCACCACAGTTCCGGCATTGACGGGAAGATTCTGGAACTCCCGCTGGATGTCGGCGGCAATGCGCGGCAGCAGGTCCTCTGGCTTAGCGTCAAAGAGGCAGGTAGGTCCCGAGTGGATGGCCCACACGGCGCCAGGAACACCGCGCGGCCTTGAGTGCCAGATGACAGGAATTCCGTCTTCACCATCAGGGCCGTCTTTGCACTCCAACTGCCGGCCCAGGCAGGGGGTGTCGAAGTCTCCCCCGCCGAGATGGCACTGAAGTTCGTACTTGTATTCGTTGGGGTCCGTGTGCGCCGCCCCCGGTTCAGCGTGGCCAAATTCGCCAGTATTGGGGTCAGGTACCCATGTATCCGCCCCCACTCGAACCCCGGTGTCCATAAAGCTTCCACCGATTCGTGGCTTCGACTTTGACCCGTCTTCTGCATAGGCAACCAAGAAAGATGTCACCACAAGCACTAAACAGCAGGCGAGGATTGCAACGACCTTGCCTATGGCACCCATGGCTACCGGATCAACCCCAGGTCGCTGACCACCCATCCTGCGTCAGAGAACTTCACCATAGCGACGCTTCCGACGTTCGTTGCGGCTGTCTTCTCTTGATATGGGCTTCCGTCTTGGTTATGAATGACCACTTCTTTTTGCAGCACTTGAAGAACCACCTGCGTGGAGCCTTCGGTGGAAGGCTTCGCGGTTGCAACCGGAATTTCTATTTGACCGCCAGAAATCCACTTGTCTTCAGCCCAAGCAGCTTCGATGTCATCAACAAGCCCCTGACAAAAAGTGCACTCAGGTCTGGAAAACTGCGATAGCGCTTCAGTGTCACCCGTCTCATAGGCATAACTCAGCACGCTAAACCAATACTTCGTGAATGCTTCCGCCCCCTCCTTCGTCTCCGTCTTTGCCACCTCGGGCAGCACTGGGACGGGGACGCTTTGGGCCGGGCCCGAAGCGTCCGCGGGTTTGTACACGGCACTGGGAGTCGGCGTCGGAGTGGGCGTGGCGCTGGGCGACATGGACTCCGCGGCGCTGGAGGATGGGCCCGGATCTGCAGGTGCGCCGCCCGAACACCCGGCCAGCACGAGCGACCCAAAAAGAATGAAGGCAATTGCGCCTGCGCGCATTCCACCGGACGTACAGCTGTTGTGCGATGTCATGGGCCGCTATTCCCCCAGTAGTTTTAGACGGCATTCTCCGGACAGTGACTTAAGGGTAGCCCAGATCACATTTCAGCGATAAGAGTTATCCACAGGCACTTCGCCCTCGGTTCTACCACTGCCGGAAGCCGGCACAAAGTCACAAAGGAGGCCGGAGCAGCAGATGCTCCGGCCTCCTCAACAACGAAATGCGGCAACTAAGGCTTCGCGGGCAGCACCAACTCCCCTGTCTTGTCCGTCGAAAGTGCCAGGGACGAAACGTACTGCGGGCCGCCGTCGGGAGCGTCCTGCGCGGACCGGACCATGTCCGGCCGCTCAAACTCAATCCCGGTCACGTGGCAAAGAAGCCTGGCGTCGCTGGGGTTGCCGTCGGGGTCGAACATGGGTAGGTCGATGCCGTCGTCGGTCCTCCGCAGGTAATACCGCCCCTTCGTGAGAAGTGCCAGCACGGGCGGAAGAACCAGGGCCAGCCCCACCGCGAAGATCGGCGAGAAGGGCTGGATGGCCGGCCCAAAAGCCCCAAAGAACACAGCAATCGAAATCCCGGCAGAAACCAGCATCGAAACGAAGCCCACCGGATTTACCGCGTAAAGCATTCCGCGGCGGAATTCCGGCACTTTGGGGGAAATCTTCAGCAGGTACTTATTGATGGCAATATCCGAGGCTACTGTCACAACCCACGCCATGGCGCAGTTGGCATAGAAGCCAAGAATGGTGTTGAGGAAATCGAACATGTTGGCTTCCATCAAAACAAGTGCGATGAGCAGGTTGACCACTACAAAAACCATCCGGCCAGGGTACGTCTTGGTAATCCGGGTAAAGGAGTTTGTCCAGGCCAAGGACCCGGAGTAGGCATTGGTGACATTGATCTTGATCTGCGAAATGACCACCAGCACCACGGCAAGCGTCATGGCCAGCCACGCCGGCATCATCTCCCGGTAAACACCCAGGAACTGGTGCACCGGCTCGTTGGCAGTGGCAGACGCTGCGGGATCCAAGGACGCAATCAGGTAGATGGCAATAAACAACCCGACGATCTGCTTCAGTGCCCCAAAAATTACCCAGCCCGGTCCGGCCAGGATCACGGCCCGCCACCACGCGCCCTTGTTCGCGTCGGTGCGGGGCGGCATGAACCGGAGGTAGTCGATCTGCTCGGCGATCTGCGCCATCAGCGACAGGCAGACGCCCGCAGCGAGCATCACAGACGCCAGGTTCGGCGCGCCGTCGCCCGATTCTCCCGTGTATGCAAAGAAGCTGTTGATGCTCTCCGGGTGGGAAATCAGCAGGTAACCAACCGGCACCACCATCAGGAGCAGCCACAGCGGGGTGGTCCACACCTGCAGCTTGGCCAGGGTGTTCATCCCGTAAATCACCAGCGGAATGATAATGACAGTGGACGCCGCATACCCCAACCACTGCGGAACACCCAGCCCCACCTCCAGCCCCTGCGCCATGATGGAGCCCTCCAGCGCAAAGAAGATGAACGTGAAGGTCGCGAAGATAACGTTGGTGACCACCGAGCCGTAGTAGCCAAAGCCGGAACCCCTGGTAATCAGGTCCAGATCGATGTTGTACCGGGCAGCGTAGTAGGCCAGCGGGAAACCTGTGGCGAAGATGATCACGGCGGCCACGAGGATGCCGAAGATCGCGTTCACGGTTCCGTAGGCGATGCCAATGTTTGCGCCGATCGAGAAGTCGGCCAGGTAGGCGATGCCGCCCAACGCACTGGTGGCCACCACTCCCGCACTCCACTTCCGGTACGATCGCGGCGCAAACCGGAGTGTGTAATCCTCCAGGCTTTCCTTGGTGGCGTTCAGTGCAGCGGCATTACCCGTAGGAGAACTGCCGACGACGGCGGCAGGCGGCTGCGATGCCGGCTCCAGTAATTTGGTGGTTTCCATGTCATTACTCATCTATGTGCGTCGCTTTCGTTGCAGGAGCTTCCTGCGCTGACGCTATCCAGCGCGGACGACAGTCCCGTCACAGCCTTGTTTCCACAGGGTTAATCCTTGACAGCCCCTGTCAACAAGAAGCCCCGCAACGGATTCTCCCCTAGCGGATTTCTACCTAACGTAGAAGAATAGGCACCATGATGTTCGAACACGCAGATGGAAACCCTGTCCTGGAACTCAATGACGAACAGTCCTGGCGCCTGCTGGAAGGGACAAGGCATGGACGCCTTGTTGTCTCCGTTGCCGGTGAACCGGACATCTTTCCCGTGAACTACGTCAGTTCCAAAGGCAAGCTCTACTTGAGGACCGCACCGGGCAACAAGCTCGCCCAGCTGACCATCAACCCGGCAGTGCTCTTGGAGGCTGACGGGATCCTCTCGGACGAGGCATGGTCGGTGGTCCTTCGGGGTAAGGCGAGGGTGCTGAACACCTCAGCCGAACTGGCGGAGGTGGAAGGGCTGGGCCTGAAATCGTGGGTGCCCACGCTCAAGGACTTCTTTGTCGAGATCGAACCCACCTCCCTCAGCGGACGCCATTTCCAGTTTGGGGAGCAGCCCGAGCGCTGAGTCCCGGCTTCTAGACTGGAAGCATGGCGGATAAGCTCACGCCGGAGCGGCGCAGCTGGAACATGTCCCGGATCCGGGGTAAGCACACCAAGCCTGAGCTGCTGGTGCGCCGGCTCCTCCACGCCAAGGGATACCGGTACCGCCTGCACGGGCGTGCCGGCGGAAGCCGGCTGCCGGGCAACCCGGACCTTGTGTTCGCTGGCCGGCGGAAGGTCATTTTCGTCAACGGCTGCTTCTGGCATTTCCATGACTGCCGCGTCGGCCAGCATGCGCCCAAAGCCAATGCCGACTTCTGGGCCGCGAAGCGCGAACGCACCAAGGAGCGCGATGCAAGCCAGCGCCGCTTGCTGGAGGACGCCGGCTGGGAGGTACTCACCCTGTGGGAGTGCGAGCTCAAGGACAGCTCAGCACTCGAATCCCAGCTGGTGCGGTTTCTGGGATCCACCAGCCCAGCGCATCGTCCCGGCACAGAGAAACGCCATTCTTGAGCCAATCTTTAGGCTTTATCCGAGCCGATCTTGATGCGGTTCCAGAAAGATGGGGGCATTGTCCCCATAAGGGACTGCAGGCCATTTCCATCTCGGCATGCGGCCGCGGCCGGCGTTTATTGGCCGACAATTCCCTGACTTAAGTATTAGGGACAGAAACCCGCAGTCCCATCAAGAAACCCACAATTATCCTGCGAAACCATTATTAGGAAAAGGAACACCCCTAATCTGAAGAAGACGAAATTCCGCCCATGAGCGCCCCGTTTCCCAGGTGGAAAGCCCCAGCCGAGAGGACCGTAATGACGCTGTCTGGTGACGCCGGGAGGCCGCTCGTGGACAGGTCAGTCCTGGACAGGCTGCGTGCGGAACTTGAGGAGGACGAGGGTTACTGCAGGATCTTCGTGGGAAACTTCATCGACTATCTCCCGCACCGGATCGGACGGCTGCAGCAGGCTTTGACCACCGGGGACCTGGACGGGTCAGTGGACGCGGTCCTGAGTTTGAAGACATCAAGCCAGATGGTGGGGGCCGAACGGCTGGCGGGCCTGGCCATGGCCTTGGAAGGTGAAATCCGGAGGGAAGCCTACAAGGCCGACGTCGCGGTCGTCCTGCCCAGGCTTGCGGCGTCCTTCCTGCGGCCCATCAGCCTGTGCAGCCGGCAGACAATGCACCGGTTGCAGTCTCAGTGCTCGCTTGGAGCCAGCCGGTAGCCGACGCCGCGCACCGTCTGGAGCCATCGCGGCTTCTGCGGCGAATCACCCAGTTTCTTGCGCAGGTTGCCCATGTGGACCTCGACGGACCGTTCGTCCGCTTCGCTGATGTAGCCCCCGACGTCGTAATCCTCGTCCCGCAGCCGGCGCACCAGGTCCGCTTTGGTCCGGACAGTCCGGCCTGCTTCCAGCAGGGCGTGCAGGAGTTCGAACTCCGTGCGGGTCAGGTTCATTTCCGTGCCGTCCACGGTCACCGTGCGGGACGCGTAGCTCAGCTCCAGCCCGTTGTGGCTGTAATTCCCCCGCTCGGGATGCGCGGCGGCATCGGCGGAGGCCTCCACACCCGAGGCTTCGGCCGATTCGGGCCCGGAACGGGGGCGCCGCATCATGGCGGCGATCCGGGCGCGGAGTTCGCGCGGACGGAACGGCTTGGTGAGGTAATCATCGGCGCCGGATTCGAGCCCGATCAGCGTGTCCAGCTCTTCCGTGCGGGCCGTCAGCATCACGATGTAGGCGTCCGAGAACTCGCGGATTTGCCGTGACACTTCAAAGCCGTCGATGTCCGGCAGGCCAAGATCCAGGGTGATGACGTCCGGGTTCAGCGTCTTCGCAGTCAGGACGCCCTCGGCGCCGCTGCTGGCAACGGTTACGTCAAAGCCGGCCTGGGTCAGGACAGTACGGACCAGTTCGCGGATGTCGTGGTCATCCTCGATGACCAGTCCCACACGTGCATCACTCATAGCGCCCCCTCAGCAGCCGACGTCAGAAGTATAGCTGCCTGCGGATATCCTGCTGCTATGGCTCTGCACACCCCACCCCGTAAGCTGCCGCGCAATGACTGACCCCATCGCATGGTCCACGGGGAAGCTGAGGTTTTTCCGGCGCCCTTTCCATGAGTACACGTTGACTGAGCGCGTGGCATTGAGCCAGATGCCGCTGTTCGTGACCACCTTGCTGACGGCGTTCCTGATCTGGGCGTTCTTCCCCTCCACCATGGGCAACCCCTTGTTTGTCACCTTCCTGGTGTCACAAATCGCCATCATGGCCCTGTGCTACCTGGTGCCCTGGCGCCGGCTGCCATACACGAGCTTCCTGGTTATACCGCTCCTGGACTTCGTCTCCATTGCGCTGGGCCGCGAAGGCGGGCAGGAAAGCCTGACCGGGATCAGCCTGCTTGCCGTGTTCCCGGTGATCTGGTTGTGCGCGTCCGGCTACTATCCCCGGGCAGCTTTGTGGCTGTCCTTCCTCGGGCCGCTGGCCATCATCTGGGTCCCCTTGCTGATCAAGGGCGCCCTGACCGGGCAGGATTTTGCGCGGTCGTTGCTCCTGCCAGTGATGATGCTCGGCATTGGCGTCTCGGTCAGCGTCCTCACGCTCAGCATGATGCGCCAGCAGCGCGAACTGGAGGAAAAGGACGCCCAGCTGCAGGCCAACCTGCGCAGCAGCCAGCGCCAGGAGTCATTGCTCAATACCGTCCTGGACACCGTCCACCTGGGCGTCCTCGCCGTTGACGCCGACGGGCATGACGTGCTGATGAACCGGAAGCAGCGGGTTAACCACGAGCTGGCCCGGCCCAAGGACATTGCGGATCCGAATGAGTCCCAGCTCCTGGTCTTCGGCCCGGACCGGAAAACCCTTGTTCCCGTCGAGGAGCGTCCGGTCCGGCGGGCGGTGCTGGGCGAAACATTTACCGACTACCTGGTGTGGCTGGGTTCCGGCAGCGAACAGCGTGCTTTTGTGACCACCGCGCGCGCCATGAAGGACAACGACGGCACCTTCACCGGCTCCGTGATCGCGTTCAGCGATGTGACCGACCTCGTCAACGCGCTGACCGCCAAGGACGACTTTGTCTCCAGCGTCTCGCACGAATTCCGGACGCCGCTGACGTCCATCCTCGGATACGTGGAGATTCTCCTGGGTGACGAACCCGACGAATCGCAGGTGGACATGCTGGAGATCATCCGCAGGAACTCGGAACGCCTGCTGACGCTGGTGTCCGACCTGCTGTCCAGCCGCAACGGCCAGCTCATCGTGACACCGCACGCCGTGGATGTGGCGGAACTGGTGCGCACCAGTGTTTCCTCCGCCATGCCCAGGGCGGCCGCCTCGGGTGTGGAGCTCACCGCCGAGACGCCGGACCGTCTCGAAGCCCACGTCGACGGGCCCCGGATCTCCCAGGTAGTGGACAACCTGGTCTCCAACGCCATCAAGTACTCCCCCGGTGGCGGCAACGTGCTGGTGACGCTGGCCCAGGAGGACGGCCACCTCGCCTGCCGGGTAACCGACACCGGCATGGGTATGACCCCGGAGGACGCGTCGGAAGTCTTCGCCAAGTTCTTCCGCACCAGCAACGTCCGCAGGACCGCCATTCCCGGAGTGGGCCTGGGCCTTCCCATCAGCAAGGCTATTGTGGAAGCGCACGGCGGGACCATCGGCGTGGAAAGCACACTCGGCGAAGGAACCACGTTTATCTTCCGGGTCCCCGTCTAAATTTCGACAAGCTCAATCACCGGCGGTTGCGCACTCAATCACCGGCGGTTGCACGCGCCTGCCGGACAATTTCGCCCCAGGACTGCCGGGCGAGTTCCTGGATGGCGGCGAGGATTTCCGACGGCGGGCGGGACAGGTCCAGCGGAAACTCGACAATATCGATGTCCGTATTCAGGATGCGCCGCAGTTTTACTTCCCCCGCGCCGGCGTAAACCAGCCAGGCGGTGGGCACGGCCAGGGCGGTGCAGTGCGCCAGCATCTGGTAGTGGTCAGCGGTCAGGGAGGCTCCGAGGTCTGAGGCAGCCTTGTACTTGGTGTTGTAAGCCACCACGGGCCGGCCGCCCAGCAGGTGCACCGCGTCCGGCCGCACAGATAACCGGTCAGCGTCCCGCACCGCCTCGCTCAGGAGCGCGTTGTACTGGAGCCGTAGCTCCCCGGGATAGGAAGCCATCGCCTCGCGCAGCGCCTTGCCCACGAAGTCCTCGAACACCTGGGCCATGTCCACCACAAAGGACGCGGTCTGCTGGTGGCCTTCGCCGGCTTCCGCGGAGGCGTTGCGCAGGATGAGCTCCGACAGGCGGAGGACGGCGTGGTAGCGGACATTCATGCGGGTGGCTGTCCACGGCGGCAGCGGAGCGCCGGCTGGAAGGCGGGTGACGGCGTCGAGCTTTCCCTTGAGTTGGCGCAGCCGGCTCAGGACGTCGGGCCGGACCCGCGGTACCTGGCCCATGCGTTCCAGTGCCGCCCGCAGGATGCGGTTTTCGGCGATGTCCTCGCTGAATTCGTCGTAGGACACTTCCAGCGGTACCAGCATGCCGGGCCGCCGGGAGATCTGGTCCGAGATCCTGATCCGGCCTTTAACGGTGCGCAGTGACTCGTCCACGGTGCGGTAGCCCTGCAGCACACCGCGGCCCAGCGCCCGCTCCGCCAGCTGGGCCAGGGATTCAGCCAGGGCGCTCCACAGTTCCCGCTCCTCCACGGCGGCCACGGAGTCGGGACGGAAACCCTGTTCACCCGCGTAGCTGAGCAGGACCAGGAGCCGGCTGAGCCCCAGCCGGTCCTTGGGCCGGACATCGAGCTGCACCGTAGAAGTCCGCACCGAGCCCACCTTGCCTATCGGCTCAATCCGGTAGAGCCCCATACCCATCGGCGAGGCCTTGGCCAGGCCGCTGGAGTTCAGGAAGGAGGCGCTGGCCGGGTCCAGCCGTTCCACGATGCCGCGGGACAATTCGTCCAACACCAGGTGCCGGACAGAAGCACGTGGATCAGCGGCCTGCAAGGCGTTCCAGCAGCCGGTCCAGCCCGAAGCGTTCCTCGAGTTGCGCCCGGGTCAGCTGTCCGTGGTAGTGCTCCTCGAGCAGTGGCATCAGCTCGTACTTCCAGATCCGGCGCAAACCGGCGGGCGTCCGGGCGGCCGGCTTCATGAAGTACGAGGGGCCGATCATCAGGTCCCGGTCCCACTCGTCGATGGCCCCGTTCAACGCATCCAGAAGCCGCGCCGGGGTGGTGTCCAGCTGGCGGGCTTCAAGGAACCGCAGCAGGGACCCCTTCACCGGTTCGGTCTGCGGGTGCAGTTCGATGAAGGCAAAGCGGCGGCGGATCGCGGCGTCCATCATGGCGATGGACCGGTCCGCTGTGTTCATGGTGCCGATGATGTACAGGTTGTCCGGCAGCGTAAACGGCTCGTTGGGGCTGTACTGCAGGTAGATCCGGTCGTCGCGGTACTCCAGCAGGAAGTACAGCTCGCCGAACACCTTGGCGAGGTTGGCGCGGTTCATTTCGTCGATGATGAGGAAGTACGGCTTTTTCTCATTGCCGGGTTTGGCCGCCTCCTCCGCCAGCCGGCGCAGCGGTCCGGCGACGAGCTTGAAGGACACCTGGCCCTCGTCCGTTTTATCCGGCCGGTAGCCTTCGAAGAAATCCTCGTAAGCGTAGGACGGGTGGAACTGCACGAGTTTGACCCGCTCGTCAGTGGTGTCGTCCGCGAGCTCGGCCGCGAGGTGCTTGGCCAGGTAGGTCTTCCCGGTGCCTGGCGGGCCGTACAGGACCAGCTGCCGGTTTTCCTCCAGCAGTTCCGCGATCTCCTGCAGCGGCTCAAGTTCCATGTGCAGCGAGTCAGCGAACTCGCGGGTCAGCGGGCGGAAGCCTTCCTGGACGGGAGGGACGACGGCGGCCGCTTCAGCGTCGCCGTCGGGCTCGGTTTCCGCTTCGGCGGGCAGCAGGCCCTGCAGGGCCTGGACCACGCGGGTCACGTCAACGACGATGCCCGGGGTGGCGAGCTGGCGCTGGACGTGCCGGGGAAGGCTGGTGGTGGTGTGCCCTTCGTCGAACCAGCGCACCTTCCGGCGCAGCCGCCGGTTGTCCTCATTGTGTTCAGGCTCGCCGAGCACCCCGCCCAGCCGAACCTTTCCGGCGTGCTGGTACAGCACCAGGTCCCCGGGTTTCATCACGGTCAAGAAGGCAAAAACGGCGGTTTTGGTGTCCTCGCGTTCAACGTAGCCGAGGTGCTTGTAGTCCTCGTCCACGGCGTGCTGCACCACCCCTGCGGTGACGCCGGGGCCCAGCAGGCGGAGATGTTCGACGTCGAGCGTCACCTTCTCCTCGTCCGACCAGGCCGTGAGCAGCTCGGTGTTGTCGCTGTGCGTGCGGAGCAGCCACGCGCGCCGGCCGGGGTCGCCCACCTTGCGCCACTGGCTGATCAGCTGCCGGGCGTACCAGTCGATCCGCTGCCCGGCCTGTTCATCCAGGTGGAGGCGGATGCGGTGGATGTCCGCGGTGATGTCCTCTTCGCTGTCGCCTTTGGCCCCGCCCACCAGCGAGGCGAACGCGTCCCGGATTTCCTGCCGCTCCACGTCCGCCACGACCGGCTCGAAGTAGCTGGGCCAGGCGAGGAACTCGATGCTGCGGCGGATGGCGGGCTGATCGTCCGGCGTGGATGCGGCGAGCCGGTGGAACTGCAGGGGGTCCTTGATGGCTGCCTGCACCACGCTTGCCGGCCGCTGGGCCACGTTCTGCACAAAGCGGCACAGCCATTTGAGGTGGTCCCAGATGGTCCAGTTGAATTCGGCGGTCCGGTCGCGGATCACGCCGTGGTCCGTCATGCCCGCGTACAGCTCGACCGGGAGTTCCAGCGGCGGCTCCAGCCAGCCCGCGGCCTCGGCCACGCGGGCGCGCTTGACCTTCAAGGATTTCACCTCGTGGGCCAGCGGAAGTGACTGCAGGAACAGCAGTTCCACGGCCAGCTGCTTGGCCCCTCGGGTGGCGCCCTCCAGGTTCTCACGGAGGTTTGTCATCATGGGGGCCTTGGAGTCAGCGATGCCCCGGTCCAGGCGATCAAGCAACTCCGCGGCGGCCGGAACGGACCACGTCCTGGTGCGGCCGTCCAGGGGTGAAGCCTTTCCCTGCAGACCCGGCCCCAGTACGAACCACGCCGCATCCTCAATCTCCTTGGAGATGCCGAGGGCGCGGGTCATGGCAACAGTGGCAGTGGGGGTCATGGACTCAAATTTACAGGGTGAAGCTGGACGGGCGCTCAGAGCGGCCTGGCGCCCGTCCGGTTTCAGCGGCTACATCGCTGTTATGGGCCGCTTCCGGCCGAAGGTGAAGTACCCCACCGGGCCAATGAAATTGATGAATGATGCCGCCCGCCAGGCAGCTTTAGGACCGTTGATCTGGGCCGCCGGGCGCTGGGAAATGTCCCGCTGCGCTGCAATCAGCAGGGACAGGTTGACGAGTCCGGCCAGAATGGTGCCGGCCTTCGCGGCCGGGGACATTTCCTTCCAGGTCTTCTTCTTCCTGGCGACTCGGGTCTTGTTCTTGGCCATGATGATCTGCTCCTTGGTTCGGGTTATCAGTTTCTGACGGGGTGCTTTTCTGTGCAATCTTTTCTGTAAGCGCCAGTGGAACCAGGTCCGCCGGTCACGCCGTGAACGGTGCCATCCGTTCCTTCTGCTCGGGCGTGAGGCGCTGCACCCGCCCCGTTCTCTCGTCCACAAAAGCCAGGTGGCTGCTGGCCTTCACGCAGTCTTCCCGGGTGACGGGGTCCTGGAGCAGGTAGTGGATATCGAAACTGGCGCCTTTGACCGCGCCGATCCACACCTGCACCACGGCAGGAACGTTCCGGTACTCCAACGTCCTGACGTACCGGATCTTGTGGTCCACCACCAGCGCCATGGTGCCCTCGGGAACATCGTTGAACAGGGAGACGTGCGGTTCCACGCCCGGCAGTCCCGCTCCCCGGGGCGGCCCGAAGGCCGCGATCCGGGCTTCCTCCAGCATCCGAACGATCTGGACATTGTTGATGTGGCCGTAGGCGTCCATATCGCCCCAGCGCATGGGGACCAGCACCTCGATGCGGCTGGCCTCCTGCGCCGCGTCCTCCCGCTCCGCGTCCACCTGCAACCCGGTCTCCTGCGCGCTCAGCTGTGCACCGCCGTCGAGTCATCCACCGGCGCTTCCCCTGCGTCCGCGCCCGCGAACTGGGACATGTAGAGCCGGTAGTAGGCTCCTCCGGCCGCCAGGAGGACCTTGTGGTTGCCCTGTTCCACGATCCTGCCGTTTTCCATCACCAGGATGGTGTCGGCGTCGCGGATGGTGGAGAGCCGGTGGGCGATCACAAAGCTGGTGCGGTCCGTCCGCAGCGCTGCCATGGCCTTTTGCACGAGAAGTTCGGTGCGGGTATCAACGGAGCTGGTGGCCTCATCGAGGATCAGCAGTGACGGGTTGGCCACGAACGCGCGGGCGATGGTGATGAGCTGCTTTTCGCCGGCGCTGACGTTGTTGCCTTCCTCGTCGATGACCGTGTTGTAACCCTCGGGCAGGGCACGGACGAACCGGTCCACGAACGTGGCTTTGGCTGCGGCCATCACCTGCTCTTCGGTGGCGTCGAGGTTGCCGTAGCGGATGTTGTCGTAAATGGAACCGCCGAACAGCCAGGCGTCCTGCAGCACCATGCCCACCTTGGAGCGGAGCTCGGACCGGCTGAGGTGGGTGATGTCCACCCCGTCCAGGGTGATGGATCCGGAGTTGAGCTCGTAGAAGCGCATCACCAGGTTCACCAGGGTGGTCTTGCCGGCACCTGTCGGCCCCACGATCGCCACGGTGTTTCCCGGTTCGGCCGTGAAGGACAGGTTCTCGATCAGCTTCTTGTCCTCGGTGTAGCTGAAGGTGACGTCCTTGAAGTCCACGTGCCCGTCCGTCTTGGGCGGAAGGTGCTCGGTGGCGGTTTCAGTGTCCTGTTCGTCGGCGTCGAGGAACTCGAACACGCGCTCCGAGGACGCCACGCCGGACTGGAGCATGTTGGCCATGCCTGCCATCTGGCCCAGCGGCTGGGTGAACTCGCGCGAGTACTGGATGAACGCCGTCGCATCTCCCAGCGACATGGAGCCCGAAGCAACCCGGAGGCCGCCCACCACGGCGATCCCGACGTAGCTGAGGTAGGACACGAACTGCATCACCGGGAAGATGATGCCGGAGACGAACTGGGCACCGAAGCTTGCCTTGTAAAGGGCCTCGTTGCGTTCCTCGAACCTTTCCAGCATGTCGGCGTCCCGGCCGAAGACCTTCACGAGGTCGTGCCCGGAGAAGGATTCCTCGATCTGCCCATTCAGGGAACCGGTGTTCTTCCACTGGGCGGCGAACAGTTTCTGGCTGCGCACGCCGATCATGCCGGCAGCCACGCCGGAGAGCGGCAGGGCGACCAGTGCGATGAGCGCCAGCTGCCAGGACACGATGAACATCATGACCACGATGCCCAACACCGTCAGGACTGAGTTAATCAGCTGGGCGAAGGCCTGCTGGAGCGCCTGCTGGATATTGTCGACGTCGTTGGTCACCCGGGACAGGACGTCGCCGCGCTGGCGGGTGTCGAAGTAGTTCAGCGGCAGCCGGTTGAGCTTCTTCTCGGTATCGTCGCGGAGCCGGCGGATCACCTTCATCACGATGCGGTTCAGTACATACCCCTGCAGCCACAGGAAGATGTTGGCCACGAAGTACATCAGCAGCACCACGGCGATGAGTGTGGTGAGCTTGTCGAAGTTGATGCCGGTGCCGGGCACAAGCTCCATCCGCGACACCATGTCAGCGAAGTTGTCCTGGCCCTGCTGCCGCAGGCCGTCCACGAACTGGTCCTTGCTCACCCCGGCGGGAAGCTGTTTGCCCACCACCCCGGCGAAGATGACGTCCATGGCCTGGCCCAGGATCTTGGGGGCGATGACGTTCAGGACCACGGCGATAACCACCATAGCCACCACCACGTAGATCCCCAGCGCCTCAGGCTTCAGCAGCCCCATCAGCCGCTTGGCAGAGGGCCAGAAGTGCTCGGCCTTCTTCGCAGGCATGCCGCCGAACATGTCGCCGTCAGCTTCGGAGGGCTTGTACTCCTCCTCGACGAATTCGTCGTCTTCCAGGACGTCCGCCGCCGGTCCGGCGTTGAGCTGCTCTTCGGCAACGGTGTCTTTCACCCCGGTGGAGTCCTTCTTGCGGGCGCTCATACCATTTCCTCCACGCTCAGCTGGGATTCAACAATTTCCTGGTAGGTGGGTGAGGTTTCCAGGAGTTCCTCGTGTGTTCCGCGGTCCACGATCCGGCCGTTGTCCAGCACCAGGATCTGGTCCGCTTCGGTGATCGTGGAAATCCGCTGGGCCACGATGATGACGGTGGCGTCGGCAGTGCTGTGCTTGAGCGCGGCCCGGAGCCGGGCGTCCGTGGCGACGTCCAGGGCGGAGAAGGAGTCATCAAACAGATAAACGCGGGGTTTGGTCACCAGGGCCCGGGCAATGCAGAGGCGCTGCCGCTGCCCGCCGGAAACGTTGGTGCCGCCCTGGGAGATGCGGGAGTTCAGCCCGTTCTTTTTCTCCCGGACAAAGTCCGCCCCCTGTGCCACCTCGAGCGCGTCCCAGAGTTCGTGGTCAGTGGCCTCGGTCTTGCCGAAGCGCAGGTTGTGCTCGATGGTGCCCGAGAAAAGGTAGGGCCGCTGGGGCACCAGCGCCACCCGCTTGGTGATCTCGGTGCGGTCCAGCCTGCTGACGGGAACTCCGTCCAACAGCACCTCGCCCTCAACGGTGTCGTACAGGCGCGGCAGGAGCGAGAGCAGGGACGTCTTGCCCGCACCTGTGGAACCAATGATCGCGATGGTCTGGCCCGGCCGGGCAGTGAAGCTGACGTTGCTCAGGACCGGCGCTTCGGCGCCGGGGTAGGCGAACGTGACGTTCCGGTATTCGACCACGCCGGCGAGGGACGCGGGCGCCTCCGGCCGCTCGGGGTCATGGATGGAGGGCTCGACGTCGAGCACCTCGCCGATGCGGTCGGCACAGACCGAGGCGCGGGGAATCATCATGGCCATAAAGGTGCCCATCATGACGGCCACCAGGATCTGCAGCAGGTATTGCAGGAACGCCGTCAGGGCGCCCACCTGCATGTCTCCGGAGTCCACGCGCTGCCCGCCAAACCAGAGCACTGCGGCGGTGGACAGGTGCAGGATCATGCCGATGGCCGGGAACATCAGAACAAACAGGGAGCCGATCTTCAGGGAGACGTCGGTCAGCTCCTTGTTGGCCTCACCAAACCGCTCGGTTTCGTACGGTTCGCGGACGAATGCCCGCACCACGCGGATGCCAATGATCTGCTCGCGCAGCACCGCGTTGATGCGGTCGATCTTTTTCTGCATGGACCGGAACAGCGGCATCAGCCGGACCACGAGGTACCCCACCACAACGGTCAGCAGGGGCACGGAGACCCAGACAAGCCAGGACAGGCTGATATCCTCACGCAGCGCCATGATGATGCCGCCGACGCACATGATGGGGGTGGCCACCATGAAGTTCAATCCCATCAGCACGAGCATCTGCACCTGCTGGACGTCGTTGGTGCCGCGCGTGATCAGCGTAGGCGCACCAAAGGCGTTGACGTCCTTGGCGGAGAAGCTGGTGACTTTGCGGAACACTGCGCGCCGCAGGTCCCGGCCGAGGGCCATCGCGGTCTTGGAGCCAAAGTAGACACCGGCAATCGCAGTGCCCACCTGGACGAACGCCACCAGCAGCATCACGGCACCCGTACGCCAGATGAAGTCGGTATCCCCGCGGGACACGCCTTCGTCGATGATCCGGGCGTTCAGGCTCGGCAGGTAGAGGGCCGCGATGGTGGAAGCCAGCTGGAAGAAAATGACAGCCAGAATGTACGGCGCATACGGTTTTGAGTAGCGCCGGATGAGGGTGAGGAGCATGATTCCAACTCTAGTGTTGACCACCGACAACACGCCGCCCGGGAAGCATATTTTCCGTGGAATTGATTAATTCGGGTCCGGGAAGCACAGAGCCGCCGCCGGGCACCGGGTGGTTCCGGTG
>NZ_VHIJ01000076.1:21555-29280 GCF_006680095.1 Pseudarthrobacter sp. B4EP4b
CGGGAAGCACAGCGCCGCCGCCGGGCACCGGGGGGTTCCGGTGCCCGGCGGCGGCTCAATGAGGCCTTCAGTCCTGTGGCGCGCCGGCGCTGTGCTTGCCGTGGCTGGCGATGTAGAGCGCTGCGGCGGCCTGCGACTTCCGTTCTTTAAGGAGCCTGCGCTTCAGCCGGCTGAGCTCGGCCGCCGTCGCTGCCTGCTGGGCCGCCACTTCGCGTTGGGAGCGGAGCTGTTCCTGGATGTCCAGCACCAGCTTCCCCAGCTCCACCTGCTGCCGGGCCAGCAAATGCTGGGTGTCCTGCAGCTTCTGCACTGTCTCGGCAGTTGTTGCAGCGGCACTGGCCTTGGAGTCCTCTGCGTCGTAGTTCAGGGCAAAGGCCTTCTCGAGGTCGTCAGCGGTGAGTACCGCAGAACCCGCAGCCGGCACTGCGGAGGTGCCGCCGTCGTACGCCTTGCTGCCTGCGCTGCCGGAATCAAGGCTGCCGGCGCTGGCACGGCCAGCACCTGCATCACTGCCGGGCACAGTGCCCGCTGCCTGCGGCAGCTGCCCGGTGACGGCGGTCATCCCCGCTTCTCCGGCAGCGTTGGCCTGGATAGTGGATTCCGGGGTGATATCCACGGTGCGGCGGAGTGGCTTTTCCTTGATGAACAGGACCGCGAGCAGGGCCACCACGCTGACCGCGGCGGAGATCATAAAGATCCCGGCGGTGGCGTCACCGTAGGCGGCGCGCATGACTTCAGCCACCGGGGCGGGCAGGTCCTTCAGGTCCAGCGTGGCGCCGCTGTTGCCCGAGGCCTGGATCCCGAGCCTGGTGAGGCCGTCGGTGGCCAAATCCTTGACGTGGTTGGCCATGACGGCGCCCAGGACGGAGACGCCGATGGCGCCGCCAACCGAACGGAAGAAGGCAACGGACGCACTGGCCGAACCGATGTCGGACGCCTTCACAGTGTTCTGCACAGCGAGGACCAGGTTCTGCATCAGCATGCCCAGGCCGATACCAAAGATGGCGGTGTACAGGCCGGTCAGCCAAAGTTCGGTGGTGTGGTCCATGGTTCCCGCGAGCGCCAGGCCGCCGATCAAGAAGACGGTACCGCCGATCAGGAAGCGCTTCCACTTGCCATAGCGGCTGATGAGCTGGCCGGAGACCACCGAGCCCACCAGGTTGCCCGCGATCATGGGAAGAGTCAGCAGGCCGGCTTCGGTGGGTGTGGCGCCGCGGGCCACCTGGTAGTACTGGCCCAGGAAGGTGGAGGAACCGAACATGGCCACACCCACGGCCACGGACGCGAGGATGGCCAAGGCCGTGGTGCGCTCGGAGATGATCTTCAGCGGGATGATCGGCTGGGAGACCTTGGATTCAACCAGCACCAGCAGCGCGAGCAGGAGGACGCCGCCGCCCACCATCACTGCCGACTGCCAGGACCACCAGTCGTAGTAGTCGGCCTTGCCGGCGAAGGACACCCAGACCAGGAGCAGGCTCACGCCGCTGGTCAGGAGGATGGCACCGAGCCAGTCGATCTTGGCCGGCCGCTTGATGTGCGGAACCTTCAGCGTGACCTGGAGCAGGATCAGGGCCACGACGGCGAGCGGGACGCAGACGAAGAAGGTCCAGCGCCAGCCTAGCGGGCTGTCCACAATGAAGCCGCCCAGCAGCGGGCCGCCGGCGGTGCCCACAGCCATGACCGCGCCCATGTAGCCGGAGTACTTGCCGCGTTCGCGGGGCGGGATGATGGAGCCGATGATGGCCTGGGCCAGGGCCGTCAGGCCACCCATGGCGATGCCCTGGATCACGCGGGCGGTCAGCAGGAAGGGGATGTTTTCGGAGAAACCGGCCATCACGGAGCCGGCCACGAAGATCACGATGCTGAGTTGGACCAGGACCTTCTTGTCGAAGAGGTCCGCAAGTTTGCCCCAGATGGGTGTGGTGGCCGCGTTGGCCAGCAGGGCCGCGGTGATCACCCAGGCGAAGTCAGTCTGCGTGCCTTTGAGTTCGGACATGATGGTGGGCAGGGCGTTGGCCACGATGGTGCTGCTGAGGATCGCGGTGAAGAAGGCTGCCAGCAGGCCGGTGAGGGCCTCCATGATCTGCCGGTGGTTCATGGGGGCGCCGGGTTCGTGGCGTTTGGACTGCCGCGATTCCTGCTTCCCGGTCCGGGCGCGCTCGTGCTGCGCGGTGGCGGTGACGTTAGCCATTAAGTGACTCCTCCAAGGTTTTCTGTTCATTGGTGGCGCCGGTCGCCGTTGCCCGGGCTGATTTCTTCAGTGATTCTGTGAGCCTGCGGAGGGATTTCGCCGTGTCTCCGGCGTCCTCCTCGCTCCAGTCGCGCAGGTAGTCCTGCAGGACTGCGGTGCGCTGCTCCTCGATATGCCGGAGCTTCTCGGCGCCCGACGGCGTGAGGGCCACCAGCTGGGCCCGGCCGTCGTCGGGATCCTGCCTGCGCACCACGAGGCCATGCTCCTCAAGGTCGGCGATGTGGCGGCTGAGGACGGGAGCGCTGACGCCCAGCCGCTCTGCCAGCCGGGTGGCCCGGGTTTCCCCCTCCCCCACGAACCGCAGCACCCCTTGAAGGGCCACGCCCGTCTCCTGCCCGCGGACGCTGGCGGTGGAGATACACCGCACCGCGCGCTGGAGATCGAAGATTTGGTAGACGAGATCCGCTGCCGTATCCGGTGCTACTGCCATTGCTTCAGCACTCCTTACTTGTTTGCCTGAAGCAACTATATCTTAATCTGGTTGCTTTGGGAAACTAAAGGAGCGGACGCGGGAAACGCAAAAGGCCCCGGCTCCACATGTGGAGCCGGGACCTTCTTGGGCTATTCAGTAAGCGGCGGATTCTTCAGCGCCGGCGTCGTGTCATTCGGGGAGGTGGGTCGGGGCGAACATTTTCAGCAGCGTTTCCACCACGACGACGTTGGGCCCGTCCGCGGCAAATCCCGCCTTCAGCGCCTCCACCACGTCCTCCGGAGCCACTCTTGTGGCCGGCACGCCGAAGGCTTCGGCGAGTTTAACGAAGTCCGGACGCGCCAGTTCCGTGGCCGTTGCCTTGCCGAACGCACCCACCATGTATTCGCGCAGGATGCCGTAGCCGCCGTCGTCCACGATCAGCCAGGTGACCGGCACGTTGTGCTGCTTGGCAGTGGCAAGTTCGGAGATGGAGTACATGGACGAGCCGTCGCCGGAGACCGCGAGGACCCGGCCCGGCTTGCCCACCGTTTCCAGGCCGACTGCTCCGCCGATCGCCGCCGGAAAGCCGTAGCCCAGGCCGCCGGCACCCTGGGCCGAGTGGAACTGGCCCTCCCGTGCGTCCCAGCAGCTCCAGGCCCAGTACGCGGAGATGGTCATGTCCCAGAAGGTCTGCATGTCCGCCGGCACTGCTTCGCGGATGTCGGCCATGAACTTCAGTTCCTTGGCCAGGTCCTGTGATTCCAGACGTGCGCGCACTTTGGCCAGCGAGTCCTGCACCAGGTCTTCCGGGGAGGTGCCGTGCCAGCTGGGCGTGGCGCGGCCGGCCTCGAGTGCTTCGTCCAGGGCAGCGAGGGCCTGGCCGGCGTCGGCGCGGATGCCCAGGCCGGGACGATTGGATTCGAGGACCCGGGGTTCGGCGTCGATCTGGATGATCCGGCCGCGCGGGGCAAAGGTGAAGTAGTTGGAGGTGACCTCCCCCAGGGACGAACCGATGACCACCAGGACGTCCGCGTCCTCCAGCAGATCGGTCATATGGCGGTCCTCGATCCAGGACTGCAGCGACAACTCGTGGTTCCAGGGGAAGGCACCGTTGCCGCCGGGGGTGCAGATCACCGGGGCGCGGAGTTTCTCCGCAATGGACAACAGGGACTTCTCAGCGCGGCCCCGGCGGGTTCCGCCACCGGCGATGATGGCCGGCCGTTCTGCCGCCTGCAGCCACTTGACCGCTTCGCGGACCAGCTCCACGCGCGGCGGGTTGTCCGCCGCTTCCGCGAGCGCGTCCTCCACCGGCGGCACCATGATCGGATCGAGCAGGACGTTCTGCGGGATCTCGATCCACACCGGCCCCTGGGGTGAGGAGATCGCTTCGGTCCAGGCGTCCTGGATGGCGGACGGAATACCCGAGGCGTGCTGGATCAGCCGCTGGCTTTTGCTGACGTTCGCGGCCGATGCCTTCTGGTCATCAAGCTGATGCAGCATACCTTTGCGCCGCGCGCCGAGGCCTTCCAGCGGGATCTGGCTGGCCACTACCACCATGGGTACACCCGTGGCATAGGCTTCCTGCAGCCCGGCCAGGGAGGTCAGTGCGCCGGGACCGGTGGAGAGGAAGAGGACACCCACTTCGCCGGTGGCACGCGAGTAGCCGTCCGCCGCGAAGGCGGAGTTGTTCTCCACCCGGGAAGATACAAACTGCAGGTTCCCCCGGCCCATCGCATCAAACAGTCCCAGGGCGTGCTGGCCGGGAATACCAAAGACAGTCTTGGCGCCCAGCGCTTCCAGGGTCTCGACGACGAGGTCCCCGCCATTGCGTTCCCCCGTGCAGCCGTTTTCCCCTGCGGTCACAGCTGCCGTCACCGGATCGAAATCGATCATCCGGGCTACTCCTTGCCCGCGGCGGCGAAGCCTGCCGGTCGGCGGACCTCCTGGCCGAGGGCCTGTGCCGCGTAGCCCGTTGCCGCGCCGAAGCGGTCACCGTGTACCGCGTTGTCCGACATGAGGGTCACCAGTTCGTAGGCGACGTGGCTGGCGGCGACGCCGGTGATTTCGGCGTGGTCGTAAGCGGGGGCAACTTCGACGACGTCGGCGCCCACCAGGTTCATGCCGCGGAAGCCCCGGATGATCTCCAGGAGTTCACGGCTGGTGATGCCGCCCGCTTCAGGGGTGCCGGTGCCGGGAGCGTGGGCGGGGTCCAGGACGTCGATGTCCACGGAGATGTAGAGGGGACGGTTGCCGATCCGGTCGCGGACCTTGGCCACGGTTTCCAGGACGCCCTGGTAGTAGACGTCAGCGGAGGTGACAATGCCGAACCCGAAGCGGTGGTCGTCGTCGAGATCCTTTTTGCCGTACAGCGGGCCGCGGGTGCCGATGTGGCTGATGGCTTCGGTATCGAGGATGCCTTCCTCGACGGCCCGGCGGAAGGGGGTGCCATGGGTGTACTCGGCGCCGAAGTAAGTGTCCCAGGTGTCCAGGTGCGCATCGAAGTGAAGCATGGCGATGGGTCCACCCGCACGCTCGGCGGCGGCCCTCAGCAGGGGCAGCGCAATGGTGTGGTCCCCGCCCAGGGTGACCAGCTTGCTGCCGGCGGCCGTGAGGTCCAGGGCATTCTGCTGGATGGTCTCGATGGCTTCGTTAATGTTGAAGGGGTTGACCGCCATGTCCCCGGCATCCGCCACCTGGACGTTCTCAAACGGGCTGACGTCCCACGCAGGGTTGTAGGGACGCAACAGGCGGCTGGCTTCGCGGACGTGGTTGGCGCCGAACCGGGCGCCCGGGCGGTAAGAGACTCCGGAGTCGAAGGGCACGCCCACCACCGTGACATCGGCCTTGGCCACCTGGTCAAGGCGCGGAAGCCGGGCGTAGGTGGCGGCCCCGGCGTAGCGGGGAATACGGGATGAATCGATGGGGCCAAGGTTGCCGTTGGCTTCGATGCGCAGCTCTTCCAATGGAGGCCTCTCCTTCGAGGAGTTGAGGGACTGATGTGACTGCCATCATACACCTCGGTTTTCTAATGCGCACCAACTGTTTACCTCAGCTGTAGCCCGCATCTGCGTTCCCTCCCGGTTACTGCGGCAAGAGCACGCTGGACAACCCGGAATCCCGGCGCTTTCGCCGCAATCAACGCGGCGGGCCGCTAGGTAACCGGGCAGGAATGCCCACCCTTGCCCCGGAATTTACCCACATACAACTGCCCGCAGGTTCCCACAGGGCAGCCTCCAGCGTCAGATGGCGGTATGGAAATTCTCGACTACCTGAAGCGGGCCGGCGGGGTGGCCCGTTCAGCACAACTCCTGGAGGCCGGATTCTCACGCCGGGACCTGCTTCGACTCAAGGAGTCCGGCGTAACCCAGCCCAAGCGCGGGGTTTTTGCCCTGCCGGACTGCGATAAGGCCCTCCATGCTGCAATCCGGCACAACGCCCGGATCAGCTGCGCCAGCGCCGCCGCGCATTACGGACTCTGGCTAAGGCAACCACCCGAACGGCCGCACTTGGCCTGCAACCATGGCCACGGCAACGGATTCGTCCGGCACCGCACCGTCAGGTTCCACGGGCATCCGCTCATGCCGGTCGCAGCGGTGGAAGATGTTGCCCTGCAAGCACTCGGCTGCCTGGCACCTCCGGCATCCACTGCAATGGCCACCTCCGCGATCCGCCTGCATGGTGTGCCGCGGGAACTGTTGGCGGACCAGTTCCGGGCGGACCGCTCGGGAACAGCGCTGCGGGCCTTGCGGGACATCGATCTGCGGGCCGAATCCATTGTGGAAGTCGATGCACAGCACCTGTTCCGGACGAACGGCATTGACTATCAGGCCCAGGTGTTTCTCCCGGGCATCGGCAGGGTGGATTTCCTCCTGGACGGCTTCCTCATTGTCGAGATCGACGGCTTCGCGTTCCACTCACAACGGGCTGACATGCTCCGGGACCGGGACCGGAACAACGCGTCAGCGGTCAAGGGCTTCGCCGTCCTGCGCTACATGCCCGAACATATCTGGTTCAGCCCTGACCGGGTGGCAGCAGAAATCAAGGCGGTTCTGGCAGCCCACCGGCCGCCGGTCCGTTAAAGACCGTGCAGTCCAGCCCAGTTACTCCGGGACAGCGGACCCGGGCAGGGCTGACTTACGCCCGGACAAGCGGCAGCCGGTGCGGACCGGCGAAAGCAACCGGGCAGGAACGCACGCAGCCAAAGGGGGAGGCTACCGGCTGGCGGCGGGAACCAGGACCCAGAGAACCTCGACGGGTTTGTCGGTGGGGTTGACCCACGTGTGCGGTTCGCGGCCGGGGAAGGTGACAGTGTCCCCGGTGTTCAGGTCGTACTGCTCATTGGTGAGGATCAGCCGGATGCTGCCCTTGATCACGTGGAGCACGTCAACATCGCAGTCCACGGCGTAGAGCTCGGACTCGCCGCGGCCGTGCGGCTCGATGCAGGCCTGGATGATCTGGATCCGCCGCTCTGAGCGGGCGGTCAGCAGGCGCTCCACGATCCCCTGGCCGCCGAGCGAGATCCGGGGCCCGTCGTTGCGCTTGGTCAGGTGGGTTTCCGGCGCCGCAAAAAGGTCGCCGATGGAAATCGACAGGACCTGGCAGAGCGTGACAAGCGAGGCCACGGAGGGGGACGTGAGGTCGCGTTCCACCCGGCTGAGGAACCCCTTGGTGAGCCCGGTGGCGTCGGCAACCTGTTCGATAGTGAGCCGCTGCGACTGCCGGGCGGCCCGGATCCTGGAACCGATGGCAACCGGCACGTTGCTCGGCTCAACTGGCAGTGCCTTCATCTGCGTACCTTTCATGGCCGGCGGCCCGGCCCCGGCTCTGGAGCAATACTAATGGCCAGCCGCTTCTGTGACGCTCCCATGGCGGGCGTGCCCCGGCGAGCAGCAGCGCGTGCGCCAGTGCGCCCTTGACTGTTACCACGGTCACAGCCTACTCTTTGGAAACATCTGTTGCCTATCGGGCAATAATCGAGAACCTGCTCCCACCCCACCCCGTGCAGCGGTTTCCTCCCGTTCCCCCTTCCGGAAGCCTCCCCGGCTGCCGCACAGTCCAAGGA
>NZ_VHIJ01000077.1:0-13904 GCF_006680095.1 Pseudarthrobacter sp. B4EP4b
CGCCGGACAACCATTAGGTCGAGGCCCCAACCATCACGGTTGGGGCCTCCCACATTTAACACAACAAACCCCCAACAGGCCCCCAGAGGCGGGACGGCCTGAGCAGCCCCGCAGCGCCCGCGCCGGCACCGCCGTCGAACACCACCCGCGCTCACTCATGGCCCCCAACCGGCCAACGCGCGCTCAGTTGCGGCCGCCAAAGCGCCAACGCCGGCTCACTTATGGCCGCACCGCCATCGAACCCCAGGAGGAATTGAGCGGGCGTCGACTGGGAAGCGGCATCAACTGAGCGCGCGTCTCAGGAAGGGCCACAGGAGGTTAGCGGCGGTGTCCCTGTGAGGGGCGGCGGGAAGTGCGCCTTGGCCGCCCCCGGCAGCATAGAGGGCTCCAAATCCCCAAGAATCGGGTGATTAACCTCAAAAAGTCGCGGAAACACGCGGAATTTGCGGACCTGAAGGGCCCAAGCTGGTAAGTTTTCGAACAGTGGCTTGTGCGCATGCCGCGTGCAGGCTCCAGAATCATGACCGTCCAGGAGGACATAAATGGCTAAGAACCGTAGTGAACTTGTTGCAGAGGTAGCGGGCAAGGCCGGCACCAGCCAGGCAGCCGTCAACTCCGTCCTCGACGCACTGTTCGAGGTTTTCGAGACTTCTGTCGCCGCGGGCGAGAAGATCACCATCCCGGGCTGGCTCGCCGTCGAGCGCACCGACCGCGCAGCACGCACCGGCCGCAACCCCCAGACGGGCGAGACCATCCAGATCGCCGCTGGCCACAGCGTCAAGCTGACCGCCGGCTCCAAGCTGAAGGCTGCTGTCTCCAGCAAGAAGTAAGCTTCTTCCTCCCGGCATCAAAACCCGGCTGGACAAGGGGCGGCAACCACGTGGTTGCCGCCCCTTTTGCTTTTAAGGCCGATTCGCGGCCCGGGCAGTGGTGACGGACAATGGATAAGTGCCTTCTGCCGCAAACCCCCCATCCACAACAACCCCGCCAGTTCCCGGTAAGGGAGCACCGGGGCAGGGCAGCGGTGCGCTCGGCGTCTCCAAGGGATGGCAGCTGGCCGGCCTGGGGGCGCTCCTCCTGGCCCTTGTGGCAGCTCTCCTTTTTTCCGGCGCGGCGGCCGCCCGTGAGGTCTCGGATCCCGGTGCCCTGGTGCGCTGGGGCCTGCCCGTCACCAAAGCCATCCACAACGTCTCAGTGGCCACGGTCATCGGCGGCCTCATCTTCGCCGTTGGCATCCTCCCCAGGAGCCTGACCCGGCGCAACCGGGGCCAGGAGAACGGCGCCGAGGGCGCTGAACATCCAGCCTTCACCCGAGCTCTGGCCATCGCTGCTGCCGCGGGTGCAGCGTGGACGCTGTCCGCCATCGCCGTCCTGGTGCTCACCTACGCTGACGTGGCAGGACAGGCAGTCTCCGGCGACGCCGAGTTCACGCAGGCCCTGGTCTACTTCATGACGGACATCGAGACGGGCCGGGCCTGGCTCGCCGTCACCATCACCGCCGCCGTGGTGACAACAGCCCTGTTCGGCGTCAGATCCCAGGGCGGGCTGGCACTGACCCTGGCCCTGGCCCTCATCGGCCTGGTACCGACGGCCCTGATCGGACACTCCTCCAGTTCATCGGACCACGAGGGTGCTATCAACTCCCTTGGCCTGCACCTGGTAGGCGTGAGCACCTGGGTGGGCGGCATCATCATGCTGGCGCTGCTGTCCGGAATCCTCACCGGCCCCAAGGCCGGCGCTTCCACGGACACCACAGAAGCCACACTCCGCAGATTCTCCTCGTTGGCCGGGTTCGCCTTCGTGCTGGTCTTCGCCTCTGGCATCATCAACGCGAGCATCCGCATCACCAACTGGGGTGACCTCGTTGGTTCCCCGTACGGCCAGCTGATCCTCGCCAAGTCCGCCGCCACCGTGGTGCTGGGCGGGATCGGGTTTATGCACCGGCAGTGGGTCATCCCGCAGCTGGGTGCCAAGGGTTCCACCATGTCCTCGCGCCGGGTCCTGTGGCAGCTGGTCCTGGCCGAGTTCCTGGTCATGGGCGCAACGTCCGGCATCGCCGTGGCCCTGGGCCGCTCCGCACCGCCGCAGCCCACCACCTTTGCCCCCGACGCTTCACCGGCGTTCATCCTCAGCGGCTACGAGCTTCCCCCGGAACTGACGCCCGTGCGCTGGCTGACAGAGTGGCGGCTGGACTGGCTGTGGATTGCCGTGGCGCTGTTCGGGCTGGTGTCCTACTTCCTCGGTGTCGCCAAAATCTACCGCCGCGGTGACAAGTGGCAGTGGTTCCGCTCCGTGAACTGGGTGATTGGCCTCCTGGTGCTCACCTACATCACGTCCGGGCCGCCGTCGGTCTATGGCCGCGTCCTGTTCTCTGCGCACATGGTGGACCACATGGCGCTGACCATGGTGGCGCCCATCTTCCTGGTCCTCGGAGCACCCGTGACCCTGGCACTAAGGGCATTGCCTCCGCGGGGAGACGGATCACGCGGGCCGCGCGAGTGGCTGCTGGTGTTTGTCCACTCCAGATTCTCGCAGGTAGTCACGCACCCGATCTTCGCTGCCGCCAACTTCGCCGGCTCGATCGTGCTGTTCTATTACTCGGACCTGTTCGGGTACGCCATGCGCGAGCACGTGGGGCACGAGCTGATGATCCTGCACTTCCTGCTCACCGGATACATCTTCATTCTGAGCATGATCGGCACGGACCCGCTGCCCCGCCGTGCGCCGTACCCCATGCGGCTGCTGCTGCTCCTGGCCACCATGGGCTTCCACGCCTTCTTCGGCGTGGCCATCATGGGCGGGACCAACCTCCTGGCCGCGGACTACTTCGGCAACCTGGGCCGGGCCTGGGGCCAGTCCGCGCTGCTGGACCAGCAGACCGGCGGCGCTGTGGCCTGGGGGATCGGCGAGGTACCCACGCTCCTGGTGGCCATCGGCGTGGCCATTATGTGGTCGCGCTCGGACCAGCGGGAGACCAAACGCGTGGACCGGGCGGCGGACAGGAATAACGACGCCGATCTCACCGCTTACAACGATATGTTTGCCAAATTGGCCGAACGCGACGCCAGGCTGGCCGAACGAAACAAGACGGAAGGACGCTGATGAGCGAAACCGTACGCACCCACCTCCGGGTCCGAGCCTCCGAACTGGTGGGCCGTAACTGGTTGAACACCGGCGGCAAATCTTTGGACCTCGAAGCCCTCCGCGGCAAGATTGTGCTGCTGGACTTCTGGACCTTCTGCTGCATCAACTGCCTGCACGTCCTGGACGAACTGCGGCCCCTCGAGGAGCAGTACTCTGACGTCCTGGTCACCGTGGGCGTCCACTCGCCCAAGTTCGAACACGAAGCGGACCCGGTAGCGCTGGCTGCCGCCGTGGAGCGCTACGAGATCCACCACCCCGTCCTGGATGACCCGGAGCTGGAGACGTGGAAGGCCTACACCGCCCGCGCCTGGCCTACTCTCGTGGTCATCGATCCCGAGGGCTACATCGTGGCGCACCTGTCCGGCGAAGGCCACGCGGACGGGCTCGCGGTATTGATCCCCGAGCTCATCGCGGAGCACGAGGCCAAGGGCACGCTGCATCGCGGCTCCGGCCCGTACGTGGCGCCGGAGCCCACTTCCGGCACCTTGCGCTTCCCCGGCAAGGCGCTGTTCCTTCCCGCCGGTCGCGGTTCGGCTCCAGAGGGAACGTCCGACGCCGGCACTGCGGCAGGTGCCGCAGTTTCCAACGGTGCCGCAAAGGGATCGTGGCTGGTCACCGACACCGGCCATCACCGCCTGGTGGAACTGGACACCGACTTCCAAACCGTCCTGGGAACCTACGGCGCCGGCACCAAGGGACACGTTGACGGTCCCGCCGCCGGCGGCGACGCCACCGCCCGGTTCAACGAACCGCAGGGCCTGGTCCTCCTGCCGGAAGACGTGGCTGCCAAGGCGGGCTACGACGTCGTGATTGCAGACTCCGTCAACCACCGCCTCCGGGGCCTTTCACTCATGGACGGCAAGGCCTCCACGGTGGCCGGCAACGGCGTGCAGCGGCTGCTGGAAACCGGGCCGGCGCGGGTTGACGAGGACGCTGTCGGATTCACCGGGCGCCTGAGTGAACACCCGCTGGAGGTCTCGCTCAGTTCGCCATGGGACCTCGTCTGGTCCAGGAAGCTCAACGCCGTGGTGATCGCCATGGCCGGCACACACCAGATCTTCAGCTTCGACCCGCTGACCGGTGCGGTGGCGATCGTTGCAGGCAACGGCCTGGAGGGGCTGCTGGACGGTCCCGCGCACGAGGCCTGGTTCGCGCAGCCCTCCGGCCTGGCCGAGGACGCCGAGGGCAACATCTGGGTGGCAGATTCCGAGACGTCCGCGCTGCGCAAGCTGGTAGTTGGCGACGACGGGGCCATCACCGTGGAGTCCGCGGTAGGCAAGGGCCTGTTCGACTTTGGCTTCCGGGACGGCCCCGCCGCCGAAGCCCGGCTCCAGCACCCACTGGGCGTCACCGTCCTGCCCGATGGTTCCGTGGCCATCGCGGACACCTACAACGGTGCTGTCCGGCGCTACGACCCCTCCAGCGGCACCGTCTCCACCCTTGCCCGCGGGCTGCTTGAGCCGTCCGCCGTGATCGTGGACCACACGCAGTCGGCCGGCTCGGAGCCGCTGCTGGTGGTGGTGGAAGCCAACCAGCACCAGCTCGTGTACGTGCCGATCCCCAAGGAAGCACAGCAGGTGGACGAGGGTGCGTCGCAGACCCACCGGCCCAAGAGCCGAGTTGCGCCCGGCCCGCTGGAGCTGACGGTCCGGTTCACGGCCCCCACCGGGCAGAAGCTGGACGACCGCTGGGGCGATCCCACCCAGCTGAAGATCTCCTCCACACCGCCCGAACTGCTGGTATCCGGCGGCGGCACGTCGGTGGGTCTGCTGCGTACCCTCGAGCTGTCCTCGGACGTGCCTGAAGGTATCCTGCACATCACGGCCCGCGCGGCAGCGTGCGACGGCCCGGAAACCGAGGACGGCGAGATCCCGGACCACGCGGCCTGCCACCTCTACCAGCAGGACTGGGGCATCCCGGTGCTGCTCCAGGCCGACGGCGATACCGAGCTGGTGCTGGACCTGCGCGGCATGGACTGACCCGCCGTACTTTTAGGGCCCAAAGTGGCCCGGTTTTCCAGCCTGACAGGCGGGAACCGGGCCACTTTTCTTGCTGCCAGCCTCAAAAAGCGGGCCAGCGTGGGCGCCATCTTGTCCACATAGCACCGCTCTGGGCTGCCGCCAGTCTGGCAGGGCAGACATCGTGGCCTGATGGACCTAATGGAGATCCTCACATCAGCTGGGGGAGTATTGCTGCGGCGCGATGTCCTGACCGCAGGTGCCACGGATACTGAAGTTCGCCGGGCGGTCCGCAGCGGCCAGATCCTACGACTGGAGCGAGGACTCCTGGCCGTGGCGGACGCAGATCCGGAACTGGTGGCTGCAGGACGGGCCCACGGTCTGGTTACGTGTGCTTCCGCCGCCCGGGCTTATGGCCTCTGGCAGCTCAGACCCCCTGGCAGGCCCCACTACTGGCAAAGCAACGGCCGGAGCGCGATCCGCTGTGTCAGCCACCGCACTGACCTGACGCAGCCACCCCGGCATCGCACTCTCGCAGCCCTCCCCGATGTCCTGCTTCATGCCTTGCTGTGCCTGCCGGAACTCGAGTCTCTGGTGATGGTGGAGTGCGCCTACAACCGCGGAGACATCGATCTGTCGTATCTGCTCCGCCACCTTGACGGCCGCTGCTGCGGGAAGGCGCGGAACGTGGTGTCCAAAGTTGACCGTGGCGCAGACTCCCTCCTCGAAACCTTGGCCCGAGTGCTGTTTCGGGATGCCGGCATCCTGACGGAGACCCAGGTGAAGATCGACGGTATCGGCCGCGTGGACTTCCTTTTGGAGGGTTTCCTCATAGTGGAGATTGACGGGCTTGCCTTCCACCTTGAGGCACGCCAGTTCAAGAAGGACCGGCGCAGGGACAACTCGGCGACGTTGCAGGGCCTGCCCGTTCTCAGGTTCTTCTACGATGACGTGGTTCACGCGCCCGAATCCGTCCTGGTCCAGGTCCGGGAGGTGCTGGCCAGGGGTTCCTCGCGGTGGCCGCAGCCAAACCGGCCCGGTTATTCGCGCAATTGGCAAGAAAATGGCTGGTAATCCTGTCAGCACACCGCAATAACCGGGCCAGTGTGACGCGAAAAGCCTAGAAGCTCAGGAGCGGCGTGACCTTGATGGCGTCCCCGGAAACGTCCAGCCGGGTGGTGAAGCTGAAGTCCACCTCTTCGTCCAGGGGGTACCAGGCGCCGGTGAACAGGTTCTGCTGGAGGGCCTCCACCTTGGCCTTGCCATCCAGCGGCGCCACCACCCACCGCCCGTCGAACGGTTCGATGGACACATTGGGGTACTCCGTCACAGACCACTTGATGGTGCCGTCCTGCACCCGGTTGTTGCTGGCGTAGTAGAACGGGCAGTCCGGCTGGAGCTTCTGCTCCTTGACCGCCTGGGCAGCGCAGCCGTCCAGGAATTCCTTGACCTTCGCCGTCACATCCTTCTTCAGGTTGTCCGTGGCCTGGGTCAGCAGGTTGAGCGGGGCCACGGGTGCGTCGCGGCCGGTGACAGTGGCGCGGGTGGCAGGAGCCGAGAAGTACTCACCGTTGACGGTGGCCTCGTACTCGCCTGGATAGAAGACCGCGAAAGAGTTCCGGCCATTGGGCATATTGACGTCCACACCGTTGACCGTTGCCTCGGGGGAATTGACCACCGACACGTCAACAGTCGGCAGCCGGGACGGCACAAACGCCCAGGTGTTGAAGAAGATCCACTCGGTTCCGGTCTTCTGCAGCAGGAACTCGGTGCGGAGGCGGCTGCCGTCAATGGTGTACTCCATGGGCACCATCACCTGGCCGCCCGGCCGTTCCTCGGCCTCGCCAATGTTGACGTTAGCGAGCCGGGACACGGCCGTTTGCAGGGCGGTGCCGTCCAACATGGCGGCGTTGCTGGGCGGGACCGTAGCCCTCAAGAGTCCCAGCGCCTTGCCGCCGTCCCCGCCCTGCAGCGCGTCCAGATACTCGCGCACCGGCTGCTGCGGACTGGCCACGGTATTGTTCACCACATTCACCGCAACCACGGCAGCGGCCACGGCAAGCATGAGGCCCAGCAGCCATCCGGCCGCTATCCTCACCAACGCTTGACTCATCTGCACTTTCAATACGTTACCTGCCAAGCGCACGACGACGGCAGTTGAGTCAGCTGCGTGCGGTACCTCTCAGCGGCGCCGGCGCCGGGACGATGTGCCGAAAACACCCCGCAGCAGCTCACGTCCCAGCTGCGTTCCGATGGACCTGGCCATGCTCTTCAGCCCGCCTCCGAGTGCTCCGCCGAGGACACCGCCAAGGTCGCCCATCATCCCGCCGCCCGCGTCCTGGGGCGGTGACGGCGGCCGTGGGGCGCGCGGTGCCTCATTTTGGGTGCGGGGTGCACTGGTCCTGGCGGAAGGCGCCGGCCTGCTGCTGGGACGGCCGAGGATCTCCTCCTCAATGCGCCGGGCCTCGGCATCAACGTCCAGACTGCCGCCCGCACCGGAATCAGGAACACCGCCACCGGGAGCACCCGAACCGGGAACCGGCGGCCGGCCGGGAGCGGCAGGCCCGGTGGGAGCCGCGGCCTTTCCGGTGAGCTTCTCGTAGGCCGAGGGGTTGTCCACGGAGGTACCGTATTTGCCCAAAAGGGCCGAACCCGCCACGGTGCTCCGGACCAGGTCCTCCGCGCTGGGCCCCATCAGGGATTCGGGGGCGCGCAGCCTGGTGAGGGCCACAGGGGTGGGAGCGCCCTTCTCGTTCATGACCGTAATAACGGCTTCACCAATGCCTGCAGAAGTGAGGGTCTCTTCGAGGTCGTAGTCGCTGACCGGGAACGTGGAGACGGTCGCCTTGAGTGCTTTGGCGTCCTCCGGGGTGAAGGCACGCAGGGCGTGCTGCACCCGGTTGGCCAGCTGGCCGAGGACATCAGCGGGGACGTCCTTGGGCGTCTGGGTGACAAAGAAGATCCCCACGCCCTTGGACCGGATGAGCCGGACAGTGGTGGTGATCGCCTCGAGGAACGCCTTGGAGGCACCGTTGAACAGCAGGTGGGCTTCGTCGAGGAAGAACACCAGCTTGGGTTTGTCCAGGTCGCCCGCCTCGGGCAGGTCCTCAAAGAGGTCGGCGAGCAGCCACATCAGGAAGGTGGAGAACAGCATGGGTTTGGTCTGCAGGGTGGGCAGTTCCAGGCACGTCACCACGCCGCGGCCGTCCGGGGCCGTGCGCAGCAGCTCGGCGGTATCAAACTCCGGTTCGCCAAAGAACTTCTCCAGCCCCTGTGCCTCAAGGTTCACCAGCTCGCGAAGGATCACCCCCGCGGTGGCCTTGGACAGGCCGCCCAGCTCTTCCAGCTGGTCCTTGCCCTCGTCCGATGTCAGGAACTGGATGACGGCCCGGAGGTCCTTCAGGTCAATCAGTTCCAAGCCGTTTTTGTCCGCGAAGTAGAACACCAGCTGCAGGCTTGATTCCTGGGTGTCGTTCAGCTCCATGATCCGCGAAAGCAGGATGGGCCCGAAGGAGGACACTGTAGCCCGGACCGGGACGCCGTTGCCCTCCCCGCCGAGGGCCAGGAATTCCACCGGGTAGGTCCTGCCCTGCCACGCCTGCCCGATGCTTTCGGTGCGCGCCGTGAGTTTTTCGCTGGCGACGGCGGCCGTCGCCAGCCCGGACAGGTCGCCTTTGATGTCCGCGAGGAAGACCGGAACCCCGGCCATGGACAACTGTTCGGCCATCATGTGCAGTGTGACGGTCTTGCCGGTGCCGGTTGCACCGGCCACCAGACCGTGCCGGTTCATCATGGACAGCGGCAGGCGGACCTGCGCCTCCTTGTGGAGTTCGCCGTCCACGATGGCGGCGCCCAGTTCGATCGCGGCCCCTTCCAGCGTGTAGCCCTTCTGGATGGTGGCGAGCTTCTCTGCTGTGCTTTTGTTGGCCATGCGGTTTAGCTTAGCTGCGGCTCCACGGAACGTGTGGGCGGGACCACAGTCAGTTCTGCGGGTGTCCGGAAAGTTCCTTTGTGAAGGCGAGGAACTTGATGGTCTCCGGGTCGGCGTCCAGGTCGAACTGCGGCTGGTAGCCGGTGGCCAGGTAGAGGTATTTGGCCTCAGGCTGGCGCGGTCCGGTGGTGAGGTAGAGCCGGCTGTACCCCCGGCGGGCCGCCAAAGCTTCCAGCTCGGCCAGGACCACCCGGGCCAGGCCGCGGCGGCGGTGGGCGGAGTGGGTCCAGATCCGCTTCAGCTCGGCGGTGGCGTCGTCGTACCGGCGGAAGGCCCCGCCGGCGATGGATTCGCCGTTCTCCTGGATCACCAGCAATGCCCCGTCCGGCCCCGCGAACTCTTCGGCGGGGTACCGGTTCAGTTCCTCTGCTGCTCCCTCCCGGCCGAACAGGTCGCCATAGCGCGTGTCGTATTCGACGGCGAGCTCGTCCAGCAACGGCCGGACCCGGGGATCATGCATGGGGAGGCTAAGGACCGTCAGCGCGGCCGGGTCCACCGGCCGGGGCGACGCATCCAGGGGGCTGGCGCCGAGCGGCGGCCGGACAGCTTCAAAGGGCTGGTGCCCGGTATCCAGGGGCTGGCGCCTGAGATCAGGTTCTGCGGTCACGGTTCAATTCTTTCCGACGGCGGCTGGTTCTGTGGACAGTGTGGCGGAGGATTCTGCGGCGACGCCGCGGGCAACGGCAAGGACACTGCGGGCCAGGGCATCGTTCTCCCGGAACGGTGCGGCGTTGGTGCCGGGCCGGGCAAAGGCCCCCGCACCCCAGCCGGACGTGCCCGGACCGACGCCGAACAGTCCGGGCTGCGGCACCCCTTCGGCGTTCACGAGCTGGTGCCCGGCCGAGATCAGCAGCTTGCCGGTGGAATGGATCCCGTCCGCCGTCAGCAGCTGCTGCTCGGCGCCCAGGCCCGTCTTGTGCAGGGACTCCAGCAGCGGATTACTGGACCGCGTCACGGTGGGTGAGGGCAGGCGGGCTTCGATCAGGGCCTTCGCTGCCACCGAGGTCCCGGAGTGGGGCGAGCCCGCATGGAACAGGCCCGTTGACTCGTCCGCGGCCACCTCGAGGTCCGGGCCGAGGAAGTGCAGCAGCCCGGCGCCGTGCAGCGCCAGCATCTGGCGGAGCCGGTGCGGCGGCGGGCCGGAGTCCACAAAGCTGAAGAATCCGTGCCACCAGCCGTGGACGGTCTGCTGGGACCTGGCGTTGAGGCGCTCCGGCGGGACCACCCGGCCTACCTCCATGTAGACGTGGAGCAGGGCCAGGAACAGGGCCAGGGTTTCGGGGTGGTCCGGGCTGTCCCGGAGGGCAAGATCGTGCTCGATGTACCCCACCACCGCATCCTGCACCTCCTGGTGGTTGGCGAAGCGGCGGCCGCTGAAGGGCCGGTCGAGCCGCTCAAGGTCAAGGTGAAGGGCAGCGTCCGGAACGGCAGCGGCCACGAGTTCCTCCCGCGCGGGGCTGTACCACTCGAGCTCCGAGTACCGGGCGGCGAATTCGTCCCAGCCCATGGCGGCCCGTGCGGGACTGCCGGTCAGCAGCTCGCGGTAGTAGCCGTACCCGGCCTCCTTGGCGATCAGCGGCCACAGGTCCCGGTGGAAATCCAGTTCCCCGTGCCGCGCCAGCAGGGCATCGACGGCGGCCGCTGTAAAGAACCGCAGCGGCCCCGGCGCCTCGCCCCGCAGCGTTGCCGAAATCTTCGAGTGGTACGGCACTCCCCGGCGCGACCCGGCCCACAGCCGTGGTTCCCGGCCCGAGGGAAGGTAGCGAAGCCCGCCGTCGTCGGTTTCAACGAACCGCCCTCCGCGTCCCTCCATCAGGAGGACCAGGAGGTCGACGAAGGCCAGGCCCATGCCGGCAACAATGACGTCCTGGCCGGGAGCGATAGGGGAGTAGTCGACGTCGGTGGTGTAGCTGGGTGCCGCGTGGTACCCGCCGTGCCGCGCGGCGAAGCCGGCCCAGGCGGCAGAGGCGGCGTCCGGGCAGGAGTCAGTATGGCCCAGGGCAGTGACCACGACGTCGGCGCGCAGCGTCCGGCCGTTGGCCAGCTCCACGAGGTAGCCGGCGGACCTGCCGGGGGCATGTGCGGGGCTGCCGGCTGCGGGTGTCACTGCCACGGCCGTGGTCCGGTGGACCGTGACGTTGCGGCCCAGCCGCCGGGCTGCCCGCCGGAAGAACCACTCCAGGTACTGGCTTTGCAGCTGGCGGGTGGGGAAGGTGGCGCCGGTGAGTGACCGGAGCTGTTCGCGCAGGGTCCGCGGGAAGTCCGGAACGTCCGTGATGGACCCGTCCAGTACGCCCGCAGCCCATTCAGCCAGGTTGGGTCCTTCGCCGGCCGGGCCATCGCACGCCACGGAGGCATCGGTGAACATGGTGATGTCCGCCGCCATGGAATTGAGCAGAAGGCCCGGGTGCTGGTCGTAGCGCCAGATGCGGCCGGAGCCCGGTACGTGGGGTTCCACGACGTGGATTTCCAGTGGTCCGCTGAACAGTTCCGGGCGGTTGGCGGCAATCCGCTCCAGCACTCCGGCCGTGCGGGGTCCGCCGCCGACGAAGACGACGGCCGGGATGTTCGCTGGCATTGGTGCTCCTGGTAGCGGCGGTAGGGGGCGGCTTGGAGTGCCCATGCTAGGCAGCGGTTCCGACGGCGGTCGAGTGGCTGGTCATGGCCGTTAACTCCGCGTCATATCCCGTCAACAGACGCAAAAAACCGACTCATGACGCTGTGCGAACTCCAGTGAAGTTATGCAACCTGCCGCCTTGCTGCCCCGTTCCGGCCGGTCCTAGATTTGCAGCCAGCAACCGGGTCAAACAGTCCCGGCCCAAACCACAGAAGCGAGGTGGCGCATGAGTTCAGCAGCAACTACCGCGGCGCAGTCAACAACGTCAGCACAGTCGGCTGCCGGCGCGGCGCCGGACGCCGACGCTGGCGGGCACGTGACCTCGGGCGGCGCTACTCCACACGCTGCCCCTACAGGAACGGCTACTTCCGGCTCGGGCGGGTTCCCGCCGGAAGGCGGAAGCACCCGTGTGGCCACGGATTACTCGGCCTTCCGCGTGGTGGCCGCAAAGCATCCGTGGCGCTGGGTGGGCACGGCGTTTGTGGCCCTCGGCGTCCTGGCCGTCGCCTGGTCCCTGGCCACCAATCCGCGGTGGGAATGGGGTGTTGTGGCGCAGTGGTTTACTGCCCAGTCCGTCATCGCCGGGCTGCTGGAGACCCTGAAGCTGACGGCGATCTCAGGGATCCTCGGCTTCGTGTTGGGGTTCATCCTGGCGTTGATGCGGCTCTCCGCGTCGCCCCTGCTGGTCTCCGTTTCCTGGACGTTCTCCTGGATCTTCCGGTCCACGCCGCTGCTGGTCCAGATGCTCCTTTGGTACAACCTGGGCTACCTGTACGAGAAGATCAGCCTGGGAATCCCGTTCACCGATGTCCGGTTCTTCGAGGTGCAGACCACCACACTGATCAGCCAGTTTGCGGCAGCAGTGCTGGGACTGACCCTGAACCAGGCCGCCTACTCGGCCGAGATCATCCGCGGCGGCATCCTCTCCGTGGACCAGGGCCAGCTGGAGGCCGCGGCCGCGCTGGGCATCCCGGCCTGGCGCCGTTCCACCAGGATCGTGCTGCCGCAGGCCATGCGGGCCATCCTGCCCACCGCGTTCAACGAGATCATCGGCCTGGTCAAGGGCACGTCCATCGTCTATGTCCTGGCTTACTCCGAGCTGTTCTACACCGTGCAGGTCATCTACAACCGCACTCAGCAAGTCCTGCCGCTGCTGCTCGTGGCCACGCTCTGGTACGTGGTGATCACGTCCGTGCTGAGCGTGTTCCAGTACTACATCGAACGGCACTACTCCAAGGGCGCGGTGCGGAACCTGCCGTTGACGCCCTTGCAGAAGGCCCGCAAATTCTTCGCCACCCACGCCGTGGCCAACAACGCAAGGAATGCACGATGAGCACCGCATCCGCAACTGCCGAAGCGCCGGCAAGCACTGCTGCCACCCGCGGCCTGGTGGAAATCATCAAGGTCCACAAATCCTTCGGCGCCACAGAAGTCCTCAAGGGCGTCAGCCTCACCGTGGAGCCGGGGGGCGTGGCCGTCATTGTGGGCCCCTCGGGATCCGGCAAGTCCACCCTGCTGCGCACCATCAACCACCTGGAAAAGGTGGATGGCGGCTACATCTCCATTGACGGGAAACTGGTGGGCTACGAAGTCCGGGGCCAGAAGCTGCACGAGCTGCGGGAGAAGGAGATCCTGAAGCAGCGCACCGAGATCGGGATGGTGTTCCAGAATTTCAACCTGTTCCCGCACCTCACCGCGCTGGAAAACGTGGCCGAGGCACCCGTCGTCGCACAGGGTCGCTCCAAGGAGGAGGCCCGGCGCCGCGGCCTGGAACTCCTGGACCGGGTGGGCCTCAAGGACCGTGCGGGCGCGTACCCCCGCCAGCTTTCCGGCGGCCAGCAGCAGCGCGTGGCCATCGCCCGCGCGCTCGCCCTTGACCCCAAGATCCTGCTGTTCGACGAGCCCACCTCGGCCCTGGACCCGGAGCTGGTCAACGAGGTGCTGGACGTCATCCGCGAACTCGCAAAATCCGGGACCACCCTGATCATCGTCACGCACGAGATGGGCTTCGCCCGCGATGTGGCGGACACCGTGGTGTTTATGGACCAGGGGCAGATCGTGGAACAGGGCACCCCGGAGCAGATTTTCACCAACCCGCAGGAACCGCGCACCCGGAGCTTCTTCTCCAAAGTGCTCGAGCCGGCTTTCAACATCTAAAGGATTCCACCCATGGCATTTCCCACCGGCCCTTCCC